>NZ_PIBO01000057.1:0-23218 GCF_002806725.1 Raoultella sp. T31 | reverse complement strand
GAATCACCCGCAGAGCGGTTCAATCAATGTGTTGCATCCATCGGTTGAACTCACAGTTCAAACCAGACTTTCAGATTTTATTGTGATTTATCTACGAAATCTGCAGTGTAGGTTTGAGCAAATGCACTTTTACTTGGAAAAACTTGCCAATAAAACCAATCCAGCTAGAAACTCAGACTACAAGTTTTAACTCTATTTTACCGTTTTCAAGAATGCTCCCATTGTCGGCGTTACACACGAAATCAGCCCACCATTGCATCATGGGACGACGTTGCTCAAGATAGTCACTGCGGTTATAAGCACGCCGAACCTCATTCTTATCCACATGAGCAAGTGCTGCCTCAATAACATCAGGCGGAAAGCCTTGTTCATTAAGAGCCGTGCTGGCAATTGATCTCAGCCCATGCGAAACGAGCACTCCACCAAAACCTGCGCGTTTTAGCGATGCGTTAACGGTCTGACTGTTCATTGGCTGGTTTGGCTTGATGCGGCTGGGAAAGATAAATTCTCGATTTCCACTTAACGGCTTCATCATCTCCAATATCGCAATCGCTTCATCTGACAATGGAACAGTATGGTCACGGTTCATTTTCATGCGTGCTGCAGGAATCTTCCACTCTCGGGCTTCCATGTCTACCTCTTCCCAGCGAGCTTCAGCCGCTTCGGCAGGGCGGGTAATAGTAAGAAGTTGCCACATGAACAGGCAGCGTGTGGAAAGGCTAATGCTGGCTGTTCGCATTGTCTGCATCAGTTGAGGTAGCTGATTCGGTCGAATGCTGGGCATGTTCTTTTTCTGAGGCTTCTCGAAGGCTTTACCGATATTAACGCTGGGAACAGCATCAATCAGCCCTGTGTTTTGGGCATAGATCATGACCTCATTAATGCGCTGGCACAGGCGACGAACGGTTTCCAGTGCTCCTCTGGCCTGAACCGGTTGGACGGCCTGAACCAGTGTGTGAGCTTTAATATCTGTAACGCTAACGTCGCCAATTGCAGGAAAGACATCTCTTTCAAGAGAGCGCCAGATATCGTCGGCATAGTCCTCTGTCACGCTGGCTTTCTTCACATTCCACCATCGTTCAGCCACGAGTTGGAAAGTATTGGTTTTAGCTTCAAGCGAACTGCGAAGTTGTTCTTGCTGATGTTCCTGTGGATCGATTTGTTTCGCCAGGAGAGAGTGTGACTCTGCCCGGTAGTTTCGGGCATCGGCAAGCGTAACTGACGGGTAGGGGCCTATGCTCTTCTTCGCCCGTTTCTTGGTAACAGGGCGAATGTAGCGAAACTGCCAGATTTTGCTGCCGCTGGATTTGATGAGTAGCTCAAGGCCATCACCATCATAGAGAACGTAGTCCGCTTCCTTAGGCTTAGCAGATTCGATTTCTTTAACGGATAGAGGTTTGGTTTGTCTTGCCATTGCCGGGTTTCCATAGTTTTAGGCACCTCAAAAACAATAAAGCTTTATGAGGTGCCTAACAAGGTGCCTAAAAGGTTCGGATTTAATTAGTTGGCATCAGACTTCGCGGGACAAATTCAAGGCACAAAAAAGCCCGCAGGGCTTGCGCCGTGCGGGCTCTTAGGACTTCATCGGATGACTCTGGTAATCACCGATGGAGAATTTTGGTGGAGCTGGCGGGAGTTGAACCCGCGTCCGAAATTCCTACATCCTCGGCACTACATGCTTAGTCCAGTCTTTACATTCGCTGGCCAGCTGCGGACGGACACGCCACTGACAAACTAGCCTGATTAGTTTTAACGCTTCAACCCCAGGCAGGGCTTCCACGCGATCTCTTTTGGGTTTGACCTCTCTTTATTCCCCGTCTTAAGAGCGGAAGCTAGGGAGAGAGGGCTCTTAGCAGGTTATTAAGCTGCTAAAGCGTAGTTTTCGTCGTTTGCGACTATTTTTTGCGGCTTTTTACGAGGCCAACCGCCCCTCGGCATGCACCTTGGGTTTCGCGAATCCCGTCGAATCCAGAATCAGCCCCAATGTGTTAAGGCGAGTATAACAGATTTGTGAATGGAGTTACCAGCACTCGTTCGCACGATTATGGGGGCTGGGTGGGTGAAAAAGCAGCATCAACAACGATATAGCGCATAAGGGCCAGCTGAGCCGGCCCTTAAAAAGAGGGGATTAGCGGCCGGCGTGTTTCATAATACGGGCTTTATCCAGCGCCCACTCGCGATCTTTGAGGTCGGTACGCTTGTCGTGCTGTTTCTTACCTTTGGCGACGCCGATCTTCACTTTGCACCAGGCGTTCTTCCAGTACAGCGACAGGGCCACGACGGTGTAGCCTTCACGGTTGATACGGCCGTACAGGGCGTCCAGCTCGCGCTGATTAAGCAGCAGCTTACGGGTACGCGTCGGGTCACAGACGTAGTGGGTTGAGGCCACGGCCATCGGCGTAAAGTTGGCGCCGAAGAGATAGGCTTCGCCATCTTTCAGGATGACATAACTGTCGCTGATGTTGGCTTTGCCGGCGCGCAGGGATTTGACTTCCCACCCTTGCAGGGCAAGACCAGCCTCGTATTCATCTTCGATAAAGTATTCATGGCGGGCGCGTTTATTCAGCGCAATGGTGGCTGATCCAGGTTTGTGGGCTTTTTTCTTGGTCATAATGTCCTGAAGTCATTGCTAAACGGGAACACAGTACCTCAATCCATCCTGCGAGGTGTAATGCGCTATCTTAGCACGAGTTGCGGCACAGCGTTTTTTTTAGCGGCAGATAAATGATATTATTTACCGCGTGTATAAATGTGGAACTCGCTATGCCTCAGATTAGCCGTACTGCGCTGGTGCCCTTCAGTGTGGAACAGATGTATCAACTCGTAAATGACGTGAAGTCCTATCCTGATTTTTTGCCTGGCTGCACCGGGAGTCGTGTGCTGGAGTCTGGGCCGACGCAAATGATGGCGGCGGTTGATGTATCCAAAGCAGGCATCAGTAAGACCTTTACGACACGCAATACCCTTACCAGTAACCAGAGCATTTTGATGAGCCTGGTCGATGGGCCGTTTAAAAAGCTGATAGGCGGCTGGAAGTTTATCCCGCTGAGCTCGGATGCCTGCAAAATTGAGTTTCATCTCGATTTTGAATTCACCAACATGCTGATTGAGATGGCGTTTGGTCGCATCTTTAAAGAGCTGGCGTTAAATATGGTGCAGGCTTTCACGGCCAGGGCCAAAGAGGTTTATCGTGCCGGCTAACATCGTGGTGGAAGTGGCTTATGCCCTGCCGGAGAAGCAGTACCTGCAAAGCGTAAAGCTTGAAGAGGGCGCTACGGTTGAACAGGCGATCATTGCCAGCGGCCTGCTGGCGCTGCGCGGCGATATCGATCTGGCGAAAAATAAGGTCGGAATATACAGTCGCCCGGTTAAACTGCATGATGTGGTGCATGATGGCGATCGGGTGGAAATCTATCGCCCGCTGATTGCCGATCCGAAAGAGCTGCGTCGTCAGCGCGCGGAGAAAAACGCCGGGAAATAGCGACTGCAGGAATAAAAAAAGCGCTCAATGAGCGCTTTTTTTATTCCTGCAGCAAGGTATTTACCACATTACTCGTTGGTCAGAGCCGGTTTGTTATCAATATTGGTTAACACGCCGCTGCTGTTAAAGGTCAGCGTTAGCGTCTGCTGGGTGATATTTTCATGCCCAGGCTGCTGACGGAAAACATAGAACCAGGTGTTGGTACCAAACGGATCCGACATCATTGGGGTACCCAGCGCATACGCAACCTGCTGTTGCGTCATGCCGACACGAATTTTTGCTACATCGTTAGGTGCCAGATAGTTACCCTGGTTGATATCAGGACGGTAAACCACTCGTTCCAGAGTGGAACAGCCTGCGGTCAACATGAGAAGAACCGCTGCGGCAGCAGTCAGCGTTTTACAGCGCATAGTGATTTTATTCCTTTTCGGGCCCGAGCAGTACGTGGCTCATCTGTAATATGCCGATAATAATAGACCTTTGCCCAGTTGGAAACCTTCGACTGCAGGTCTTACGGCAATTTGCTGTTCACTATGACTCTGCGAAAATCAAAAAGTTTACGCCGCGAGCAACTCTTTCGCGTTTGCCAGCGTGTTGCGGGTAACTTCGCTCCCGCCCAGCAGACGGGCCAGTTCCTGCAGCCGCGCCCGTTTGTCGAGCGGGTGCATATGGGTTTCCGTCATCTCGCCGTCGGTCTCTTTGCAGACGAAGAAATGATGATGGCCGCAGCCGGCAACCTGCGGCAGGTGAGTGACGCACATGACCTGGGTAGATTCGCCCAGTTGACGCAGCAATTTGCCCACCACCGCTGCCGTCGGGCCGCTGATGCCGACATCCACCTCATCGAAAATCAGGGCCGGCGTTTCCATCTTCCGCGCAGTAATGACCTGAATGGACAGCGCAATACGCGACAGTTCGCCACCGGAAGCGACTTTAGCAATGGGCTGAAGCGGCTGCCCGGGGTTCGTGGTGACGCGGAACTCGATACGGTCGGCCCCTTCGGCGGTGAGATGGCGCTCATCAAAGGCTACCTCGATGGCAAATACTCCGTGAGGCATGGAAAGTGAGCGCATACTCTCAGTGATTAACTGCGCCAGCTCTTCCGCGCTGCTTTGACGCAGAGCGTGCAACTGCCGGGCGCTCTCCAGCGCCAGCTGATGGTGCTCTACCACGGTCTGGCTAAGGGATTCCAGTGAACCCGCGCTGTCGTCCAGCAGGCGCTGCTCTTCCAGCAGCGCCTGATAAAAAGCGGGGAGCTCTTCCGGGGTAATCTGATGCTTACGTGCCAGGGCTATCTGGCGAGAGATGCGCTGCTCCAGCTCGAACAGACGATTCGGGTCGAGATCCAGGCGGTCGCTATAGTGACGCAGTTCATTGCTGGCTTCGCTGAGCTGGATAGCCGCCTCTTCAAGCATATCCAGCACGCCCGAGAGCTTGCTGTCCATACCGGTGAGCTCGGTCACCAGTTGCCTGGCGGTGTAGAGCTGGCTCTGTAGATTGGCCTCTTCGCCGTCTGCGAGCACCGTCAGGGCGTGCTGGCAGGTGGTCAGCAACTGGCCGCTGTTGGCCAGACGTTTGTACTCTTCATCAATTTGTTCGAACTCGCCCGGCTGCGGATTGAACTCATTCAACTCTTTCAGCTGATATTGCAGCAGGTCGGCGCGGGCTGCGCGTTCCTGGCTCTGCTGCTGATGCTGGGCCAGCTCGCGGCAGCTTTGATGCCACTGGCGGTAGTGTTCAGCCATACGCTGAGTAAGCGCATACTCACCGGTGTAGCCATCGAGCAGCGTTTTTTGATGTTCAGGCCGGGTCAGCAGCTGGTGCGCGTGCTGGCCGTGAATCTGGATAAGCAGCTGGCCGAGCTCACGAAGCTGAGAGAGCGGGACGGCGGTGCCATTAATAAAACCGCGGGAGCGGCCGTCGGTACTGATGACGCGGCGAAGTAAACACTCACGTCCGCTTTCCAGCTGGTTCTCCTCCAGCCAGCGCTGCGCCGCCGGAGTATCTTTTAAAGCGAAGCGGGCGCACAGGTCTGCACGGCTGGCGCCTCTGCGCACCATGTCTGCTTCGGCTCTTCCGCCGAGGCACAGCCCCAGCGCATCAATGGCAATAGATTTCCCGGCACCGGTTTCCCCGGTGATAGCGGTCATTCCGCTGTGAAAATCGATTTCCAGTTCACGAACGATAGCAAAGTTACTGATGGTGAGTTGCGCCAGCATAGCTGCCTTCCTGTATGAAAAACCATTACTGTGTTTTCGTACAGTATAAACTGGTTTTTTATCCAGTAAAGAGGCAGCCGCTAAAATCAGAACAATTTTTTCGACCAGCCGAGTTTTGTGCTCAATGTATTGAAATAGCTGTAATCTTTTGGGTGGATAAGGTTCAGATGATAATCGCAGCGGTGGATAAGGACATCTTCGCCATCCTGAATCGGCAACGCTATCTGGCTGTCGCAGCTGATCTCCAGATCGCTGCAGCGCTGGGAAAAACGCAGGCGGATGGTGCTGTCGCCGTTAATCACCAGCGGGCGCGCCGATAGCGTATGCGGGAACATTGGCACCAGGGTGATGGCATCTAATGAGGGGGTCAGAATGGGGCCGCCAGCGGAGAGTGAATAGGCGGTGGACCCCGTCGGCGTGGAGATAATCAGGCCGTCCGAGCGCTGGGAGAAGGCAAACACCTCATCGATATACACTTCGAACTCAATCATATGCGCGACTTTGCCCGGGTGCAGGACCACTTCATTAATCGCTGTGCTGATGCGCTTCTGGCAATCTTGCTGGCAGACCTGGGCTTCCAGCAAAAAGCGTTTTTCCGAAATGTAGTGGCCTTCCAGTACGTCGGCGAGCTGCTGTAGGGCGTTATCCGGGTCAAGATCGGTCAGAAAACCGAGATTGCCGCGGTTAATGCCGATGACGTTGATATCGTAACGCGCCAGCGTTCGCGCCGCGCCGAGCATATTGCCGTCGCCGCCCACCACAACCGCCAGATCCGCCTGCTGGCCAATTTCCGCCAGCGTGCCCGTTTTGACGTTGCTAAGCTGGAGTTCATGGGCAATCTGTTGTTCGACCAGAACTTCGTAGCCTTTGCCGGAGAGCCAGCGCCAGAGCATTTCATGTGTGGTCAGCGCGGTTGGGTGACGAGGGTGTCCCACAATGCCTATACACTTGAAATGGTTCTTCATGTTCTGGATGTCCTTGCGTTAAATGAATGATGACAATCTGACAGCTTCCCTTGAAACCCGGAAACGGATCCCCATAATAAGCGAAGTTAGCGAGATGAATGCGAAAAAAACGCGGAGAAATTCATGAGTAGTAAAGAACAGAAAACGCCTGACGGGCAAGCCCCGGAAGAAATTATCACGGAACAGCACGAGAACGTTGAGGCGGTTGAGCCTGAAGTTTCTGCTGAGCAGGTGGATCCGCGCGATGAAAAAATTGCGAATCTGGAAGCGCAGCTGGCTGAAGCTCAGACTCGTGAACGCGATGGTGTCCTGCGCATAAAAGCGGAAATGGAAAACCTGCGTCGTCGTACCGAACTGGACGTGGAAAAAGCGCACAAATTTGCCCTTGAGAAGTTCATTAACGAACTGCTGCCGGTTATCGACAGCCTGGACCGCGCGCTGGAAGTGGCCGATAAAGCCAATCCGGACATGGCTTCCATGGTTGAAGGCATCGAGCTGACGCTGAAGTCGATGCTGGATGTCGTACGCAAATTCGGCGTGGAAGTGATTGCCGATACCAACGTGCCGCTGGATCCGAACGTGCACCAGGCCATCGCCATGGTCGAGTCTGACGATGTGGCTGCTGGCAACGTGCTGGGCGTGATGCAAAAAGGCTATACCCTGAACGGTCGCACCATTCGCGCAGCGATGGTGACCGTGGCGAAAGCGAAGTAACCTGCCTTCAACGGCCGCCGCAAGGCGGCCGTTTTTCTTTGCTGTCCGCAGCCCGGGAAATCGCGGGCAAAAAAAACGGCGAACCCTGGGTTCACCGTCCTGGCATCAGGCCAGTCGATTACTCGGCGGCGCTTTCACGAAGGGGCTTCACCGGGTTGACCTTCACCTGCTTAATCATGTTGTCCTGGACGTCGAGAATATCGATATCATATTGCTCAATGCGCACGCGCGTGCCGGGAACCGGGATCTCTTCCAGCGCCTCCAGAATAATCCCGTTAACCGTGCGGGCCTCATCTTCCGGCAAATGCCAGTTAAACGCTTTATTGATTTCACGCACGCTGGCGCTGCCATCGATAATGACGGTTCCGTCAGTTAATGGCGTGACCTCTTCAGCCAGCGTCGGCGACATTGAGGTAGTGAAATCACCGACAATCTCTTCGAGAATGTCCTCTACCGTCACCAGCCCCTGGATATCGCCGTACTCATCGACCACCAGACCGACTTTCTTCTTATTGCGCTGGAACTTCACCAGTTGCGTACTGAGCGGCGTCCCTTCCGGTACGAAGTAAATTTCATCGGCGGCGCGCAGCATCACCTCTTTAGTGAACTCTTTTTTCTCGGTCATCAGGCGATAGGCTTCACGCACGCGCAGCATGCTGATGGCGTCGTCCAGCGAGCCGCGATACAGCACGATGCGCCCGTGAGGAGAGTGGGTAAGCTGACGAACGATTGACTTCCAGTCGTCGTTAATATCAATACCGATGATTTCATTGCGCGGGACCATGATGTCATCGACGCTGACCTTTTCGAGATCCAACACCGACAGCAGCATGTCCTGGTTACGGCGGGAGATTTGGGTCCGCGACTCGTTCACGATGGTGCGCAGCTCATCTTTGCTCAGCGCGCCGCTGACGATGATATCGGTTTTGATGCCCATCATGCGCATCAGCAGGCGGGTGATGGTGTTCAGCAGCCAGACCAGCGGCATCATCAGCACCTGCAGCGGCGCCAGTAAGAAGCTGCTCGGATAGGCGACTTTTTCCGGATACAGCGCGGCGATGGTTTTAGGCAGGACCTCGGCGAAAACCAGGACCACGAAGGTCAGCACGCCGGTGGCAATAGCCACCCCGGCATCGCCATACAGACGCATGCCAACAATCGTCCCCAGCGCAGAGGCGAGGATGTTGACGAGGTTATTGCCGATCAGGACCAGGCTGATTAAACGGTCGGGCTTACGCAGCAGTTTTTCGACGCGTTTTGCCTGGCGGCTGCCTTGTTTCGCCATATGCCGCAGTCGATAGCGGTTCAGGGTCATCATCCCGGTTTCGGAGCCGGAGAAATAGGCAGAGATAATCACCATGATAATCAGCGTCACGATCAGCGTGGTGGTAGATATGTGTTCCAGGGGGGACTCCTTAACGCCTGGTCCGGTAGGCTATTTTATGAGCCTGCTGGCGCGGAGCGCAGCCAGTCTTCAGGCTTTTTGCAATGATGACACCTACCGGGACAGGCAGGTGTTCGGGATTAACTAATAAACTGTTGCAGCACGCGGCTGCCAAAGTAAGCCAGCGTCAACAGGCCTGCGCCGGTGACGTTAAACCAGACCACCCGACGACCGCGCCATCCTTCATGATAGTGGCCCCACAACAGAACGATATAGACGAACCACGCGACGATCGACAGCACGGCTTTATCGATATTTTCCGTGCCAAACAGGTTATGCATATAAAACAAACCGGTGCACAGCGTCAGCGTCAGCAGGACCACCCCGACCTGGGTAATATGGAACATTTTACGCTCGATACTCATCAGCGGCGGCATTTCATGGCTGAAGGCCAGCTTTTTGTTTTTCAGCTGATAATCGATCCATGCCAGCTGGAGCGCATACAGCGCGGCAATAATCAGCGTCGCGTACGAGAAGAGCGACAGGCCGATGTGCACCAGCATTCCCGGCGTGGTTTCCAGATGGGTGATGTATTCGTTCGGCACGAAAGTGGCGAAAGCCAGGTTAATCAACGCAAATGCGTAGACGATAGGCAGCAGCAGCCAGCCGCGGTTGCGCGATGCGACGATAGTCATCACGCTACAGATCATCAGACTGACCAGCGAACCGACGTTCAATAAACTGAGATTCTGTCCACTCTCGCCGCCAGGGAAAATACGTGACTCCAGCGCAAAAGCATGACAAATCAACGCAATAGTTGCGGAAAGAATCGCCATTCGCCGCCAGCTGCTGTTTTTTTGCAACAGGCCGGGGATGATCAGCGCAAGGCTGATGGAGTAGGCGACAAGCGCGAGCAGAGCAAAAACAGGCATATGGGTGTCGACTGTTGACTAAATAAGAAAGAGAAGCAGTATAGCGTCACGCGACGTCGGCTCCAACCGTTGCATCACATCGCGCGTCATGTCGTGTTATACTGCGCCAAATCCGTGTTTTCGTGTCGCTGCTGCGACCGACAGTTTCCACCTCAGGCGAGAGACAATGTTTGATAATTTAACCGATCGTTTGTCGCGTTCGCTGCGCAACATTAGCGGCCGCGGACGCCTTACCGAAGACAATATTAAAGACACCCTGCGTGAAGTTCGCATGGCGTTGCTGGAAGCAGACGTCGCGCTGCCTGTTGTTCGTGACTTCATCAGCCGCGTTAAAGAGAGCGCGGTGGGTCATGAAGTAAACAAAAGCCTGACCCCGGGTCAGGAGTTTGTCAAAATCGTACGTAACGAGCTGGTTGCGGCGATGGGCGAAGAGAACCAGGCGCTGGATTTAGCCGCTCAGCCACCGGCCGTCGTGCTGATGGCGGGTCTGCAGGGGGCGGGTAAAACCACCAGCGTCGCCAAGCTGGGTAAATTCCTGCGTGAGAAGCACAAGAAGAAAGTGCTGGTAGTCTCTGCGGACGTTTATCGCCCGGCGGCGATTAAACAGCTGGAAACACTGGCACAGCAGGTTAACGTTGATTTCTTCCCGTCCGATGTGGGCCAGAAGCCGATCGATATCGTGAACGCCGCGCTGAAAGAAGCGAAGCTGAAGTTCTATGACGTGCTGCTGGTGGATACCGCCGGTCGTCTGCACGTTGATGAAGCGATGATGGACGAAATCAAACAGGTCCACGCTTCGCTTAACCCGGTAGAAACGCTGTTCGTCGTTGATGCGATGACCGGTCAGGATGCCGCGAATACCGCCAAAGCGTTTAACGAAGCGCTGCCGCTGACCGGCGTGGTGCTGACTAAAGTCGATGGCGACGCTCGCGGCGGTGCCGCGCTGTCGATTCGCCATATCACCGGCAAACCGATTAAGTTCCTCGGCGTGGGTGAAAAGACCGAAGCGCTGGAGCCGTTCCACCCGGATCGTATTGCTTCCCGTATTCTCGGCATGGGCGACGTGCTGTCGCTGATCGAAGATATCGAGAGCAAGGTTGACCGCGCGCAGGCCGAGAAACTGGCCTCCAAGCTGAAGAAAGGCGATGGTTTCGACCTGACCGATTTCCTTGAGCAACTGCGTCAGATGAAAAACATGGGCGGCATGGCCAGCCTGATGGGCAAGCTGCCGGGCATGGGGCAGATCCCGGACAACGTGAAATCGCAGATGGATGACAAAGTGCTGGTGCGGATGGAGGCGATCATCAACTCGATGACCCTGAAAGAGCGCGCTAAGCCGGAAATCATTAAAGGTTCACGTAAGCGTCGCATCGCCGCCGGCTGCGGGATGCAGGTGCAGGATGTGAACCGTCTGCTGAAGCAGTTCGACGATATGCAGCGCATGATGAAGAAGATGAAGTCGAAAGGCGGCATGATGAAGATGATGCGCGGGATGAAAGGGATGATGCCGCCAGGATTCCCAGGTCGCTAATACGCGTCATAATTCAAGCCGCAGATGCGTTGGCTGCATTCGCTCACCCCGGTCACGTACTTGTGTACGCTCCCGGGGATTTGCTCACTTGCCGCCTGCCTGCAACTCGAATTATTTAGCGTATTGTAGTTTTGAATTGATTTTTGCACAGAAATCAGTAAAATTTTCGGGCTTTTAATATGGCACCCGGGCTCCGTTCCTCGATGGGGCCCGGGTGTTCTATTCACACAAGAGGATGTTATGGTAACTATTCGTTTAGCTCGTCACGGCGCTAAAAAGCGTCCGTTCTACCAGGTTGTTGTCACCGACAGCCGTAATGCACGCAACGGTCGCTTCATCGAGCGCGTTGGTTTCTTCAACCCGATCGCTTCTGCGAACGAAGAAGAAACGCGTCTGGATCTGGATCGTATCGCTCACTGGGTTGGCCAGGGCGCTACCGTTTCCGATCGCGTTGCCGCGCTGATCAAAGCAGCAAACAAAGCAGCTTAATCTGTCACGGTGGTCATGATGAGCAAGCAACACACCGCACAAGCACCTGTTGATCCGATCGTATTGGGCAAGATGGGTTCTTCCTACGGTATCCGTGGTTGGCTCAGAGTGTTTTCCTCCACCGAAGACGCCGAAAGCATTTTTGACTATCAGCCCTGGTTAATCCAGAAGGCGGGTCAGTGGCAGGTCGTTGAGCTGGAAAGCTGGCGCCACCATAATCAGGACATCGTTATTAAGCTGAAAGGCATTGACGATCGTGATGCTGCGAATCTGCTGACGAATTGCGAAATTGTCGTGGACTCCTCGCAGCTGCCGAAGCTCGAAGAGGGTGACTATTACTGGAAAGACCTGATGGGCTGCCAGGTAGTAACCACAGAAGGCTATGGCCTGGGTAAAGTCATCGACATGATGGAAACCGGGTCAAATGACGTTCTCGTCATTAAGGCAAACCTGAAAGATGCATTTGGTATCAAGGAGCGGCTGGTTCCGTTCCTCGATGGGCAGGTTATCAAGAAAGTCGATCTCGCTACTCGCACAATCGAAGTAGACTGGGATCCTGGTTTTTAAATTCTCCGGATAAACGGTAAAAGACGGCGCTATGTGGATTGGCATAATTAGCCTGTTTCCTGAAATGTTCCGCGCAATTACCGATTACGGGGTAACTGGCCGGGCAGTAAAAAATGGCCTGCTGAGCATCCAGAGCTGGAGTCCTCGTGACTTTGCTCATGACCGGCACCGTACCGTGGACGATCGTCCTTACGGCGGCGGACCGGGGATGCTAATGATGGTGCAACCCTTACGGGATGCCATTCACACAGCAAAAGCCGCGGCAGGTGAAGGCGCAAAGGTGATTTATCTGTCACCTCAGGGACGCAAGCTTGATCAAGCGGGCGTCAGCGAACTGGCCACGAATCAGAAACTGATTCTGGTGTGCGGTCGCTACGAAGGCATAGATGAGCGCGTAATCCAGACCGAAATTGACGAAGAATGGTCAATCGGTGATTACGTCCTCAGCGGTGGTGAGTTACCAGCCATGACGCTGATTGACTCCGTTTCCCGGTTTATTCCGGGGGTTCTGGGTCATGAAGCATCGGCAACGGAAGATTCCTTTGCCGATGGATTACTGGACTGCCCACACTATACCCGTCCTGAAGTGTTAGAAGAGATGGAAGTACCGCCAGTTTTGCTGTCGGGAAACCATGCTGAGATTCGTCGCTGGCGTTTGAAACAGTCGCTGGGCCGTACCTGGCTTAGAAGACCTGAACTTTTGGAAAACCTGGCTCTGACTGAAGAGCAAGCAAAGTTGCTGGCGGAGTTCAAAACTGAACACGTAAAACAGCAGCATAAACATGATGGGATGGCGTAAGCCCCCAATATCAGTTTACCCAGGATAAGAGATTAAATTATGAGCAACATTATTAAGCAACTTGAACAAGAACAGATGAAGCAGGACGTACCTTCCTTCCGTCCGGGTGATACCGTGGAAGTGAAAGTATGGGTTGTTGAAGGTTCCAAAAAACGTCTGCAGGCATTCGAGGGCGTGGTTATCGCTATTCGTAACCGCGGTCTGCACTCTGCATTCACTGTTCGTAAAATTTCCAACGGCGAAGGCGTTGAGCGTGTCTTCCAGACTCACTCTCCGGTAGTTGACAGCATTGCTGTTAAACGTCGTGGTGCTGTACGTAAAGCTAAACTGTACTACCTGCGTGAGCGTACCGGTAAGTCTGCTCGTATCAAAGAGCGTCTTAACTAAGATTCGCTTTCGCGACATCCTGATGAAAAGGGCTGGCCTGATGGGCCGGCCCTTTTTTTATCCTCAATTTAACCATTCTGATGTAAATCATTTACAATATCGCTCTCATTTCGGAGGGGCGGTGGTCAGTAAACTTTCTCAACAATCAGCATTCAAACGGCGGGCCGCATGGCTGGCGTTGTTTTCGATCCTGCTGATTGTGATTGCGCCGCTGATCTCGGTCTCACTGCAAAAAGATCCGCTGAGCGCTATGCCCGGCATGCATCATGCGATGATGATGGCGGATATGCCGCATGAGCAGACGATGTCCCACCCGGCGGTTTCTCCTGTGTCGCAGTCGACGCACACGATGCCGCTCGACCATGCGGAGGCCTGTGGCTACTGCGTGCTGCTGGCTCACGTTCCGGGGCTGCTCTTTGCGCTGGCGCTGCTTCTCTCCGCCGCCCTGCGTCGCGTGCGCGTTCTTTTTTCCTGCCTGGTGCTAAAGCGTCGGCATTACTTCCCCTGGCTGTACCCCGAAACCCGCGCGCCGCCGCAGCGCCCTGCTTTTTCTGCCTTCTAAAAATAACGATGCGCATAGCGCTACGTCCTCTTTTTGCTTTCAGAAAGGAAAAGTATGACTACCTGCACCTCGCGCGCGGCATGGCTGAACCTGCTGCGACGCCTCCATTTTTATATTGGTCTGTTTGTCGGGCCGTTTATCTTCGTGGCGGCCCTCACCGGGACGCTGTACGTGGCCACTCCGCAGCTGGAGAACTGGCTCTATCAGGATGCTCTGCATGGTTCACTGCACGGCGAACGTCAGCCGCTTAGCGCCCAGCTGGCGGTTGCGGAAGAGACGACTCAGGGGAATCTTCGTTTACAGGCGCTGCGCCCGGCCATTAAGGCCGGGGAGACCACGCGGGTGATGTTTGCCGATCCGCAGTTGGGCGTGTCTGAGTCACGGGCTATCTTTATCGACCCGGTAACGCTGAAGGTGAAGGGCGATATGACGGTCTATGGAACCAGCGGAATTCTACCGCTACGCCAGTGGATCGATTACGCCCATAGATCGTTGCTGCTTGGGGATAGCGGTCGGCTCTATAGCGAGCTGGCGGCATCCTGGATGTGGGTTGCGGCACTCGGTGGCATTGTCCTTTGGGCGATGACTCGTCCCCGCAAGCGGATAAATAACCGTATGCAGAATAGCCGTCGCCTGCATGTTTCTCTGGGCTGGGCGCTACTGGCCGGTATGCTGCTCTTCTCCGCCACCGGGCTGACCTGGTCGCAGTGGGCCGGTGGCAATGTGGATAAAATGCGCGCGGCATTCGGCTGGTTGACGCCGCAGGTGAATACGCAACTGCATAGCGCCATGCCGATGCCGCATGATCCGCATGCCGGACATCACATGGCGCATAGGGCAGATGCGGCGCCGGCGCCGAAAGGCGAACAGTTTGATCGGATGCTGACGATTGCGCGGGCGGCGGGTCTCGATGCCAGCAAGCTGGAAATCCGCCCTCCGGCAGCGGCGGGGCGGGCGTGGACGGTCAATGAGATTGACCGAAGCTGGCCTACGCAGGTAGACGCCATAGCGGTGGATGGGGAGAGCATGCAGGTTGTCGATCGCACCCGCTTTGCCAGTTTCCCGCTCATGGCGAAGTTGACCCGCTGGGGCGTCGATTTTCATATGGGGATTCTGTTTGGTCTTGCCAATCAACTGCTGCTGATCGCGTTTGGGATCGCGCTGTGCGTGATGATTGTGGTGGGATATCGCCTGTGGTGGATCCGCCGCCCGGCGCATGCGGCGTTTAATCCGGCGAATACCCTGATTCAGGCCTGGTTCAACCTCGGATGGCCTGCCCGCGCGCTCATGCTGGCGATAGCAGTCATGTTGGGGCTGGCGCTACCGTTAATGGGCGCCAGCCTCGCGGCAGGACTGGTCGTTGACTCTCTGCGCTGGCGGGCGGCAACGGCCGCCATGCTCGCGAAGTCGGCCGACTAAGTGCCTACGGCGTGCTGATGACTACCGTGACGCGGCGGTTTTCAGCACGTCCTTTCGCCGTATCGTTGCTGGCAATAGGATATTTTTTACCTAACCCGCGGGTGGTTAAATTGCTGCGCGGGATATTGGCTCCCTTCGCCCAGGCATCCGCGACGATGTCGGCGCGTTTAAGCGACAGCGTTTCGTTATAGCTGTTTTCACCGTAGTTATCGGTGTGCCCATCTAACCGCGCGTGCGTAATCCCGGTAGACGCCAGGCGAGAGGCCATTTTCTGGATTTGCGCCAGGCTATCGCTGCGCAGATGGTAGTCGTTTTTATCAAACAGGATGCTGTCGGACAAACCCAGCGACCAGTCGCCATCGCTTTGCGTAAAGCCGTAAGACTGCATGGCGGCAACCTGTTCCTGAGAGAATTTTCCTTGCGGGGCCCGGCAGCCAGTGAGTAAAACCGCGGCTATCAGCGCGGGAGCAAAATATTTCCTGATCATGGTTGTTCCTTTTATTTTTGTCCTTGCGCAAGACGCCGGTGTTTCATCCGATACATATTTTGATCGGCGAACTCCTGCAGGTTCTCCGCGCACGCGTGTTCCCAGGCCAGCGCGTAGCCGATGCTGAGTGACAGGGTCGCAGTGTGGCCGTTATGCAGATTAAACGGCTTGAGAAACTGGCCGGATAACGATGCGCAGAGCGCCTTCACTTCCGCCTCTGAGTGAACGTCACGTAGCAAGATTGCGAATTCGTCACCGCCTAAACGCCAGGCCTGATGGGGCTTGCTGGCAAAACTCATCAGCCGGCTGGCGACTTCGATGAGGACCTTGTCGCCCGTCGCATGACCCCAGTTATCATTAATCAGCTTAAAATTATCGCCATCAAGAAAGAGTAGCGCCGAACTGCGTCTGGCGGTCTCATCTTTCATTAATGTACTGATAACGTTGCGAAACGCAGCGCGATTGGCCAGCCCGGTGAGAGGATCATGCAACGAGGTGCGTAACAGCTGGGCATTTTTAGCCTGTAACTGCTGCTGCCAGTCCTCCATTTCACCCAACAGGCTATTAAAGTCCTGGGCAAACAGATGGAACTCCTCGATACGCTCATCAGGGACCCGGCGGGAGAAGTGGCGGTTTTCCCGGATATCATGGACCACCTCGGTAATGCTTTGTAAGGCGGCGACGATACCATGGTGCAGAGAATGCGTCAGCAATAAGGCGATGAATGAGGCCAGCAGAATACTGCCGGTTAACACGATAATGGATATGCCGAGGAAGTGGCTTATCAGGCTGTCCAGCGCCGTCAGCCGAAGTTCGCCGATGACCTTCCCCTGATGCCAGATTGGCTGGATTGTGGGTTCCGGAAACAGCCATTGGCTGATGATGCCGCTGAGTTTTTCCTGCCGAACCAGGTCCGTATTACGCCAGACGGCAAAGTGTTTTTGCTGGCTATCCAGCACCAGCGCTTCTGAGAACTGCCCCTGCTTTCCGAGCGTGGCCAGCGTCTCTTCTGCCGCGGCGCTGTCAGCGAAAACCAGCGCCGCTTCAAGACTACGGCTCATTGTGGCGGCCGTCAGCGCCTGATTCTTCTGCGCATACTGTTTCAAGGTAAAGATTGATGCGGTACTCAGCAATAGCCAGACCAGGGTCATAGAGATAACCACGCTTATCACACTGATGCGGCGTAGTGCTCGTTTAAAAGTGGGGCGCGGAGCCTGAGAGAAATCCTTATTCATGCGCGTTATTCCGGGCAAGCATCAGTACGTCTGGACTAACCCGCACACCGCTGTGTGTCAGGACATCCAGATTCACGGAGAATCTGACCCTTTTGTCATTTATGATCAGGCAAAAAGCACTGCCGATTGCACACTCGCTATTTTGTTCTGCAATGAGTAACAGGGGACGCGATGGGTATTCCGCCGTGAGCTTCGCCTGTTGAGAGGGTGACTCGCTGCCAAAATAAAATCCATCGCAGACCGCGTTCAGCGCTTCTTCTGTATTACGCACAATGACCGGTTTGTACGGTAAAGCCTCAGGTTGTTCCTGAGCCAGGCTGTAGGTATAACGCGAGGTAGAAAAAATACACAACCTGGGCGGGCCAGATAATGCTGGCCAGCGGGTATAGGTGACGATACCCGAAACAATAGCCCGGACATTTTTAGGCGCGTC
Source organism: Raoultella sp. T31 (assembly GCF_002806725.1). Classification (NCBI taxonomy): domain Bacteria; kingdom Pseudomonadati; phylum Pseudomonadota; class Gammaproteobacteria; order Enterobacterales; family Enterobacteriaceae; genus Klebsiella; species Raoultella sp. T31. The sequence goes on along the minus strand of NZ_PIBO01000057.1, from coordinate 5,614 downwards.
TGCGGCAAAAGCGGGATAGCCCACGATAAATAACAAAAAAATAAAAAAAAGACGGTAAAGCTCTTTCATTAACAACGGATCCGTCAGGTTCGTCGGGGTGCATGAATTGCAATCGCTGATGCCCGGCGCAGGATACCATTGTTGCTGGGGAGCGTCATTAATCGCCACCTTCGCTTTGTGATAATTCTGGCCAGGATTATTCGTAAACCAGGATGGGTGAAAGGTGAGCTTTAGCATGGGAAATATCGAGTTGTACTAATATCTTTACACATATGGCGAAATAAAGGGCCATTTAATTTGCTAGTGTAAATTAAAATTTACGGATTATGGATTGAAATCTTTACTTTGTGTGGTATCGTTACGTCACTCCTCGCTGAGGAACCGACTATCGCAAACGAGCTACACAGGATCGCAATCATGCAAAAAGACGCGCTGAATAACGTACATATTACCGACGAACAGGTTCTGATCACGCCGGATCAACTGAAAGCTGAATTCCCGCTGAGCCTCGAACAAGAAGCGCAAATTGCGCAGTCCCGTCAGACGATATCTGACATTATTGCCGGCCGCGATCCGCGTCTGCTGGTGGTGTGCGGACCTTGCTCGATTCACGATCCAGAGGCGGCAATTGAATACGCTCATCGTTTTAAAGCACTTGCCGAAGAGGTCAGCGATAGCCTCTACCTGGTCATGCGCGTCTATTTTGAAAAACCCCGTACTACCGTGGGCTGGAAAGGGTTGATTAACGATCCGCATATGGATGGCTCGTTTGATGTTGAAGGCGGTCTGAAGATTGCACGTCGCTTGCTGGTAGAGCTGGTGAATATGGGATTACCGCTGGCGACAGAAGCGCTGGATCCAAACAGCCCGCAGTACCTCGGCGATCTGTTTAGCTGGTCGGCTATCGGCGCGCGCACCACCGAGTCCCAGACTCACCGTGAAATGGCTTCAGGTCTGTCAATGCCGGTTGGTTTTAAAAACGGTACCGACGGTAGCCTGTCAACGGCCATTAACGCGATGCGCGCCGCGGCGATGCCGCACCGCTTCGTCGGGATTAACCAGGCCGGCCAGGTTTGCCTGCTGCAAACCCAGGGGAATCCGAACGGCCACGTTATTCTGCGCGGCGGTAAAGCCCCTAACTACGGTCCGGAAGATGTCGAAAAATGTGAAAAAGAGATGTCTCAGGCGGGACTGAAACCGTCGCTGATGGTAGATTGCAGTCATGGGAATTCTAATAAAGACTACCGCCGCCAGCCTGCGGTTGCGGAATCCGTCGTCGCACAGATTAAAGATGGTAATCGTTCCATCATTGGTCTGATGATCGAAAGTAATATCCACGAAGGTAATCAGTCTTCTGAGCAGCCGCGTTGTGATATGAAATACGGCGTGTCCGTCACCGATGCCTGCATCAGCTGGGAAACGACTGATGCACTGCTCCGCGAACTGGATCAAGATCTGCGCGGTCATCTGGCGGCTCGTCTGGGGTAAGAGGATAGTATGGTTGCTGAACTGACCGCGTTACGCGATCAAATTGATGAAGTCGATAAGGCGCTGCTGGGGCTACTGGCTAAGCGCCTGGAGCTGGTCGCTGAAGTCGGAGAGGTCAAAAGCCAGTATGGGCTGCCGATTTACGTCCCGGAGCGGGAAGCTGCGATGCTGGCTTCCCGGCGCGAAGAGGCGTCGGCGCTGGGTGTTCCGCCCGATCTTATCGAAGACGTGCTGCGTCGCGTCATGCGCGAGTCATATTCCAGCGAGAATGATAAAGGCTTCAAAACGCTGTGTCCGAATCTGCGCCCGGTGGTGATTGTCGGCGGCGGCGGGCAGATGGGGCGCCTGTTTGAGAAAATGCTGACGCTTTCAGGCTACCAGGTACGTATCCTGGAGAAAGACGACTGGGCGCGGGCTGCGGACATTGTTGCCGATGCCGGAATGGTCATCGTCAGCGTGCCTATTCATGCGACGGTCGATACAATTGGTCAGCTGCCGCCGTTACCGGCGGACTGCATCCTGGTCGATCTGGCGTCGGTGAAAGCGGAACCTTTACAGGCGATGCTGGCCGCGCACCGTGGTCCGGTACTGGGTCTGCACCCGATGTTCGGGCCGGACAGCGGCAGCCTGGCGAAGCAGGTGGTGGTTTACTGCGATGGTCGTCAGCCGGAGGCGTATCAGTGGTTCCTTGAGCAGATTCAGGTCTGGGGCGCGCGTCTGCACCGTATCAGCGCCGTTGAACATGACCAGAATATGGCTTTTATTCAGGCGCTACGTCATTTTGCGACCTTTGCCTACGGCCTGCATCTGGCGGAAGAAAACGTTCGCCTGGAACAGCTGTTGGCGCTGTCCTCACCGATTTACCGCCTTGAGCTGGCGATGGTTGGCCGCCTGTTTGCGCAGGATCCGCAGCTGTATGCGGATATTATTATGTCGTCGGAAAACAATCTGGCGCTGATTAAACGCTACTACCAGCGCTTTGGTGAAGCGATTGGCCTGCTGGAGCAGGGGGATAAACAGGCGTTTATCGACAGCTTCCGCAAGGTGGAGCACTGGTTTGGCGATTATGCCCAGCGCTTCCAGAGCGAAAGTCGGACGCTGCTGCGTCAGGCAAATGATAACCGGCAGTAACGGAAAAGCGTATATAATCAAAGCCAGAGGGGAAACCCGCTGGCTTTTTTTATAGGGATGAAAACGATGGCTGAACCACAACCGCTGTTTGATTACGCAGGGCATCTGCCGGAATGTCCGACCTGGAGTGAAGCCGAGCAGGCGCTCTACTGGGCCGATATTCTGGAGTGTGAAATTCACCGTTACGACATCCGCAGCGGCGAACATCAGGTTCTGCAGTTTCCCGAAGAAGTGGGTTGCTTTGCCCTGCGTGAGAAAGGGGGCTTCATTGTGGCGTTACGCAGCGCTATCTGGCTTACCGATGCCCACGGCCTGTTGCGGCGTAAAATTTGTGATAATCCGGGCAATCCTCAGCTGGCACGCTTTAACGATGGCGGCACCGATCGCGACGGGCGTTTTTATGCCGGTACATTCTGGGGGCCGGGCGATTATAACGGCGCGCTGTTAATGCGTATCAACCACGATCTGACGCCTCGGGTGATTCAGTGCGATATCCATGGCGCCAACGGTCTGGCCTTTAGCGCCGACAGGCGTTGGATGTACACCTCGGATACGCCAAATGCTGTTATCTACCGCACTCCGCTGGATGAGCAGGGCGAGCCCGGCAAACGCGAAGTTTTTCGTCGGTTTCAGCCTGGAGAAGGCATCCCTGACGGGGCGGCCGTGGATGAAGAGGGTTGCTACTGGAGTGCGATGTTTGATGGCTGGCGTATCGCCCGTTTTTCACCGACCGGTGAACAGCTGGAAGAGTACCGATTGCCGGTGCGCTGCCCGACAATGGTCTGTTTTGGCGCCGCGGATATGCGCACGTTGTACATCACGACCACGCGGGAAAATATGTCTGCCGACGAAGTCCGGCAATATCCGCTTTCCGGCGCGATCTTCACCCTGCCGGTGGCGGTGGCAGGGATGAAGAAACCCGTATTTACAGAGCGTTAGATAGGGTCGACCGGCACGACGTTTTCGCCTGGGTAGCAACCCAGAACCTTCATGGAACGAGTAATCTCGGCCAGCTCTTTTAATGCCTTACGCATCGGCATTGAGTCCAGGTTGGCCTGGATATCCAGATAAAACATCTCTTCCCACGGATTGCCGTGAATCGGACGAGATTCCAGCTTGGTCATGATCAGGTTGTGATTGCGCAGCACCAGCAGCGCTTCAACCAGCGCACCGGCCTGCTGGCCGGTTGCCATGAGCAGTGTGGTCTTGGCCGGTACCTGATCGGAAACATTCACCGCTTTACGTGCCAGCACCAGGAAACGGGTGATGTTTTGCGTCTGATTTGCCTGGCAATGTTCAAGAACCTGCAGGCCATACAGCGCACCACCGGCTTCGCTACCCAGCGCGGCAACGCCCGGCGAGTTCGCCTGCGCCACTTTTTCCATTGCCGCAGAGGTACTTTCCGTGTATTCGATTTTCCAGTGCGGATAACGGCTCAGGTACTGGCTGCACTGCTGGAACGGCTGAGGGTGACTGTATACGGTCTGAATGTGCTGCGGATCGGTTGAAGCCGAGACCAGAACGCAGTGATCGATTGGGATCGTGAGTTCACCGACGATCGACAGGCTGGTATGTTGCAACAGATCGTAGACATCGTTGATGCCACCGGAGCTGGTATTTTCGATAGGAACGACCGCGTAGTCGGCCTGACCGGTTTCCACCTGGTTAAAGATATCGGCAAATTTCGCGCAGCCGCTCTCAATAAACTGTTCGAAATGGCGCGCCGCGTACTGGCGTGCGGCCAGATGTGAATATGACCCTTTTGGTCCCAGGAAAGCCACACGCGCTGAATGCGGATTGATTTTATTCAGATGCTGTTGCAGCAGCGTTTGCTGGGTGAGAACGGAATCCTCGATGATCAGCTGAAACAGGCGGGTGATGTAGTGGGCATCCAGATGGTGGCTTTTCCCCAGCGTGATCAGGCGCTCCAGCAGATCGCGCTCGCGGTCGATATCGCGAACCGGACGGTGCGATGCCAGCTTTGCTTTACCGACCTCTACAGCCAGTCCGCGGCGTTCCGCCAGCAGCGCGAGCAGTTTTTCATCCAGAGCGCTGATCTTATCGCGCAGAGCCAGTAACGGGTTTTCCTCGGTCATATGTGTTGCCTTTCTTGTTATTGATTTATCAATAAAAAAGGCCTCCCTTTTGGGAGGCCTTGTTGTTCGTCTTCGCATTCTTTATCACACGACGAATCGCCTCCCGTTCAGGGGAAGGTAAAAAAGAATGCGAAGAAGAACGCTAGTCGTTTCACAATGAATTCCTTTGCTCAGTTGAGATTACAGTACCCGTACTGTTTTCATCCTGTCAATAAAAAACGCGCCCGAAGGCGCGTGGCGTTACACAATATTAAGTTAAGGATTACTCTTCTTCTTCCACAAAGCCTGCCTCTTTCACCGATGTTGCGGCGCGGCGGGCTTCCCCTTTGTGTTGCACTTTATTCAGCTGCCGTTCCAGCTTGTTGATCAATTCGTTGATAGCGACGTACATATCTTCATTTCTTCCGCTGGCGACCAGATGCCCGTTTGGCGTATTGATGGTTGCGTCAGCGACAAAACCCTGCGGCTCTTTAGACAGAATGATGTGCGGGTTGATTAAGTGGGTTTGCCATTTATCCAGTTTAGCGAGACGGTCTGCGACATGCTGGCGAATTGCCGGAGTAATTTCCATTTGTTTACTGGTAATGTTCATTGTCATAAATTTTACCTCTTGTCTTTCCCGTCTTGGTGAACTCAGCATACCTCTCCCAATGTCAATATGTGTGATCAATATCACATTTTAATGTCACTTTTTGTCAACGAATTCATTTTGTGAGGCAGGGCAGGAACAGGTGAGATTTTTCTTGTCGGAAAGGGGAAAGAGAGTCATATTTGATAGGATGCCCCAGCGCTAAAACGCTTCAGCTCTGGGGGCTTAACCATAAAAAACGGCAGCTCGCGGCTGTAATGCCAGTCAGTTAAGCAACTGACTGGCCCTTTTTCGGGGCTGTGGGGTATTT
>NZ_PIBO01000056.1:0-24561 GCF_002806725.1 Raoultella sp. T31 | reverse complement strand
TTGCGCAAACTCCGTAGGCCCGTACAAGCGCAGCGCCGTCGGGCAATTTAACAGGCGTGCTCCGTTGACAATCCCCTGAGTGAATCCCTGTAAATGCAGTTGTCGGCGCGATTTATAGCAAAATACCGGGGTAAGCTTTGCGGCAAAAAAAGGAATGGCAAACGCAGGAAAGAATAAATCCGCCCCCCGGGCGGATTTACATTTGCTGTTTATTTTATATCGACCTGATAGAAAATATGCTTACCAAAAGGATCAATTTCGTAGCCAGAAACCTCTTTGCGGACCGGTTCGAAAATCGTCGAATGGGCAATCATCACCGCCGGCATTTGGTTATGCATCATCTGCTGCGCCTGTTTATACAGCGCTTCGCGTTTTGGGCGATCGGTAATCGATTTTGCCTCGGCGATAATTTTATCAAATGGCTGATAGCACCATTTCGCCGAGTTAGAACCGCCGTTCGCCGACTGACAGGTAAATAACGGCCCGAAGAAGTTGTCCGGGTCGCCGGTCGCGGTGGTCCAGCCCATCAGCGCCGCCTGATGTTCGCCCTCTTTTACCCGCTTCAGATATTCACCCCACTCATAGGTGGTGATTTTGGTCTGCACGCCAATTTTGGCCCAGTCAGCCTGAATCATCTCGGCCATCCGTTTGGCGTTCGGGTTATAAGGACGCTGCACCGGCATCGCCCACAGATCGATGGTTAGCGGGCCGCTAATGCCCGCCTCCTGTAGCAGCGCTTTGGCCTTTTGCGGGTCGTAGTCATAATCTTTCAGCTCCGCGTCGGCGCTCCATACCCCCGGCGGCAGCAGGTTTTTCGCCTGCGTGCCGGTACCGTGGAATACCGCCTCAATAATCGCCGGTTTATTAATCGCCATCGCCAGAGCCTGACGCACTTTGACATTATCCAGCGGCGGTTTTTGCGTATTGAAGGCAAGGAACCCGGTATTCAGCCCCGCCTTGCTCAGCAGCGTAATGTTTTTATTTTCCTTCATCCTCGGTAAATCGGCCGGATTAGGGAATGGCATCACCTGGCATTCATTCTTTTCCAGTTTGGCATAGCGCACCGAAGCGTCCGGAGTAATGCTAAAAACCAGACGATCGATTTTTGCTTTCCCCTGCCAGTAGTCCGGGAAGGCGGTATAAAGAATGCGCGAATCTTTCTGATATTGCGCCAGCTTATAGGGGCCGGTGCCAAGCGGGTCGGAATCGACGCGCTGCGGGGTCCCGGCTTTGAGCATCGCCTCCGCATATTCCGCCGATAAAATGGAGGCGAAATACCACGCCAGGTCCGCGACAAACGGCGCTTCGGCGCGGGCCAACGTAAAGCGCACCGTATATTCATCAGGCTTATCAATCGCGGTAATTAACTGGCCAAACTCCAGACTTTCAAAGTTAGAGTAGCTGCCGCCAGAGACGTTGTGATAAGGATGCTGCGGATCTTTTTGCCGCATAAAGGAGAAAATCACATCATCGGCATTAAAATCGCGGGTGGGGGTGAAATATTTATTACTTTGAAACTTCACGCCTTTGCGTAGATGGAAGGTATAGACCTTGCCGTCGTCGCTCACCTCCCAGCTTTCGGCGAGGCTCGGCTGCAGTTCGGTGGTGCCCACCTTAAAATCAACCAGCCGGTTATAAACGGGTACCGCGCTGGCGTCCACGCTGGTACCCGAGGTATAGAGTTGAGGATTGAAATTCTCCGGCGATCCTTCGGAGCAGTAAACCAGCGTTTTTGCGCTCACGGCGGAACCAAACGTGAGCGCCGTTATTGTCAGAGCAAGCGTGGTGAGTTTGCGTTGCATAACGTTTTCCTTTTTTAATTTGTCAGCTAATGAATAGCTTGTTGTTTTCCTGTCCATACATAACACTAAAGCCAGATTGCAAACACCTGAAAGAATAAATAAAGAAGGAATCACTATGCCATCTCCACTCGCCAGTCAATTGACCCAGCGCTTCTTCCGCTATCTCGCCATCAGCAGCCAGAGCGACCCGCGCGCCACCACGCTGCCAACCACGCCGGGGCAACACGAGATGGCCCGCGAGCTTGCCGACGAGCTACGCCGCCTCGGGCTGGACGATATTGTGATTGATGACCACGCCACCGTCACCGCGGTAAAAAGAGGTAACGTTCCAGGTGCGCCGCGGATTGGCTTTATCACCCACATCGACACCGTGGACGTCGGGCTGTCCCCGGATATTCATCCGCAAATTTTGCGTTTTACCGGCGATGATCTGTGTCTGAATCGTGAACAGCAGATCTGGCTGCGGGTCGCCGAGCATCCCGAGATTCTCGCCTACCCGGACGAAGAAATTATCTTCAGCGATGGCACCAGCGTGCTCGGCGCCGACAACAAATCGGCGGTCACGGTGGTAATGACGGTGCTGGAAAACCTGACGCCGGAACAGCGCCACGGCGATATCGTAGTGGCCTTTGTCCCGGATGAAGAGGTGGGCCTGCGGGGGGCAAAAGCGCTGGATCTCAGCCGTTTTGCCGTCGATTTCGCCTGGACTATCGACTGCTGCGAACTCGGCGAGATCGTGTATGAGAACTTTAATGCCGCGGCGGCGGAGATTCGCTTCACCGGCGTGACCGCTCATCCAATGTCCGCCAAAGGCGTACTGGTCAATCCGCTGCTGATGGCCGCGGATTACATCAGCCATTTCGATCGCCTGCAGACGCCGGAACACACCGCAGGGCGCGAAGGTTACGTCTGGTTCAATGGCATTCAGGGCGATCAAAACAGTACCCTGCTGCAGGCCAGCATTCGTGATTTCGACAGCGAGAGTTTTTTACGCCGCAAACGGCAGATTGGCGAGGTGGCTGAAAAAATTGCCGCGCAATACCCGACGGCCAGCGTCGAATTTTCGATTAACGACACCTACAGCAACATCAGCAATGCCATTGGCGAGGATCACCGGGCCATTGACCTGATGTTCGAAGCCATGGAAAGCATTGGCGTGACGCCGAAGCCTACGCCGATGCGCGGCGGCACCGATGGCGCGGCGCTCTCGGCAAAAGGCCTGCTGACGCCCAACTTCTTCACCGGCGCGCATAACTTCCACTCGAAATTTGAGTTTTTGCCGCTGCGCGCCTTTGAAGCGTCGTACCACACCGCGTTGCAACTCTGTCTGCTGGCGGCCCGCTAAGCCGGTTTTTGCGCCAGCATGGTGGCGAAGCGCAGTTTGATACGGTTGCCGTTGGCATCGGTGCGATGCAGTTCGCCCACCTCTTCGTTGTACCTGAGGAACGACCAGCCGGCGTAGTAGCGCCGCAGTTCCTCAGGTTTAAAGGCAAACGGGAACCCTACGGTGCAGGGATAATCGTCGGTGTCCATCGCCGCCACGATCAGGTTGTAGCCGCCCGGTCTGGTGCAACGCTGCATATTGGCGATGAGTCCCGGAATGGTTTTCGCTTCAAGGAACATCAGCACCACGGTGGAGAGAATAAAGTCATATTCACCGGCGAAGCTTAAGCTATTCAGATCCTTGACCGCCGCCTGGAGATTGGTCAGATCTTCCTGCGCGCGAATGTTCTCCAGATTCTTGATGCTCATCGGGTTTTTATCCCACGCCGTCACCTCAAAGCCGTTCGCCGCCAGATAGAGGCTATTGCGCCCGTTGCCACACCCCAGATCCAGCGCCGTTCCCGGCGGCACCTGGGTCGCGGCATAGAGCACTTCCGAGTGGGTACGGGTCAGTCCGTATTTATCAGTAAAATAGTTTTCGTCACGGATAGTCATGATGAGTCCTTAGTGTTGAATAATGTGGCCCGGTCGACGCGGATCAGTAATTTCCCCCGCATCAGCAGCAGAAACGTGCGTAGCACCAGCAGGCCAATAATCAGGTTGGTAAAGATAAACAACGGGATTGATAAGTAATGGAAAAAGCCGTTCGGCTGGCTGTGTCCAAGATGCAGCCCGATGCTGGCCAGTGCGGAAATACCAAATGAAAAGCTCCAGAAGGAGGCATTGAACGGCTGCCGGAGATACCACGGCATCAGACGGAGCATAAACAGCAGTTGCAGGAGGCCGTAGCCAAACAGCAGTTTGGCGAAAGTATCCGCCTCTGCGCCGTTAACGCTGAGCCAGGCGCTACAGGCCACCAGCGCCGGCGCCAGCTGGATACCCAGCGAGGTCCGCATCACGGCGGGCAGCTCGCCATGGCTGCGCAGTCGTTGCAGAATCACCGGCTCCAGGCTCAACCACGAGAAGATCCCGGCGCCGAGAAATACCAGCCCGGCGTCGTTAAAGCCGAGCGCCCCGCAGGCCATCGCGCTGATGAAGTTGTTTGCCACCGTCGGTAAATAGAGTCCCGGCGTGGTGGCATCGCCCGGGTGTGTGCCGCGCCATAATCCGGCACTCTGCCAGGCGGAATAGCTCAGTTGCAGCACCACGCCAATGCCGAACAGCAGCAGCGAGAGCGGGCGAAACCACGGCACGAAGCCGATAGCCACCAGCATCGTGGTGGCGGGAAACAGGCTGACAAAACTGCTGGCCACCGGGTGGCGCATCTCCCGCAGCACACTCCCCGGAAAGCGAATCACCCGGGAGATAAACGCTATCGTCAGCAGCGCCCAAATCATCGTCGCCAGCGCCACCAGACCATCGCCGATAGCCCGACTCACCGGCCAGAGGGTACTGGCATAGCGCCATGCGAAGCCCATGCCGATGGTGCCCAGCACCATACCAAAATAGCCCGCAGGTAAATTCAGGACCTGCCGTTCGAGCGGGTTTTTATTCATTTTATTTATTTTTTCAATTTATCTTTAAGTTGCATTTTAAAAGAACCTTATACAACACGCTACGGAGATTTTTGCTATGTTTGTGTTAACCAAAAGTAAAATGAAACCTTGATAAGAGAAGTCCTGATGAACAAATATCGTCTGAGCGACAAGGTTCGCCCGTTTCACTATGAAGAAGACGGGATTAAACATAGCGTAAATCTGCGGCAAATTGTGGCCCTGCGTGATTTCGCCGATGTGCAAGCCGGTAGTGAAGGCGGCTGGCTGGACGAGGAAGCGGCGCTGAGTCAGGCGGGCAACTGCTGGATCTACGACCCCAACAGCGCGGTGTTTGCCGGGGCGCGGATTGAAGGTAACGCGCGTCTGACGGGAACCTGCGTCGTCAGCCACTCCGCTATTATCCGCGACGATGTATGGATCGACAGCGGCACCATCAGCCATCACGCCCTTATCTGTGACAACGTCACGCTTCAGGACTCCTGCGTTCGCGGCTTCTGCCGTCTCGCTGACCGGGCGCGCATTCTCCCCCACTGCCTGATTATCGCCGCCCAGGGGCTGACCGCTGACCGCGACAAGTTTCTGCAAATCTACCAGCGGGCGACGGTCAGCGCTTCGCGCATCGTTCATCAGGCGCAGATTTACGGTGATGCCTTCGTGGACCACGCCTTTGTGGAGCACCGGGCGGAAATCTTTGACTATGCGCGGCTGGAAGGCAACGAAGAGAATGATGTCTGGGTCTGCGATAACGCCAGAGTCTACGACCATGCGCGCCTTATCGCCGGACGCGCGGAGGATGCGATACCGACGCTACGCTACAGCGCGCAGGTGGCAGAGAATGCTGTGGTCGAGGGCAACTGCGTGCTCAAACATCGGGTGCTGATCGGCGGCCACGCGCGGCTGTGCGGCGGCCCTGTTCTGCTGGATGACGACGTACTGGTGCAGGGGAATGCCCACATCAGCGGCGATGTGGTGATCGAACATCAGATTGAAATTACCGACGACGCGCGGATTGAAGCGCTTAACGGCGAGGCGATTCATCTGCGCGGCCGCAAAGTGATCAACGGCACGCAGCATATTACCCGCACGCCGCTGCTGGGGTCGCTGTAGCCCTTACTGGCTAAAGCGCCGCGCGCCGGGAAGCCAAATCATCAGGCCGTGGGGCTATCGATAATCCGTCCGTAGATATTCTGATCGTCATACGCGCCGTTCAGATACTCGGCCTGCTGCAGACAACCTTCAAGAGTAAAGCCATTGCGCAGCGCCACCTGATTGCTCTTGTGGTTAGCCACCCGGCATTTGATAACAAAACGCCGGACTTCACCGCGGCGGGCGTAGTAATGCATAAACGCCTGCAGCGCCTGGGAAAGCAGCCCTTGCCCCTGGTGATGCTCATCAATCCAGTAGCCGATGTAGCCGGTTTTATTCAGCGGTTCAATCTGGTTGAACGACAGCACGCCCACCATCTCATCGCGCCAAAACAGGAAAAACATTTTGGCGTAGCCGCGCTGGTGCAGCATGACGTTCCCCTGTACATGGCGACGGGTTTCACCTTCGCTGTCGACCGCGGCGGGCCAGCTAAGCGAGTGCTGTAGCCAGAGTTTATTCTTTTCCACCAGCTGGTGTAAGTCGGTCACATAGCGCTCGTCCACCGCGCGTAGCGTCAGCTGGTCGGTCACCGGGATGATTTCAGGAACGGGGATATTTTCTGCGGACATGGCTATCTCTCACTGCGGGTAAACCCGTCCACGGCATGCGGACGGGCAACCGCGACGGTTACTTCATGACCCGGTCATCAACGTAGTTACGTTTATCCGGAGCCGGCGGGAAATACTGGTACAGCCAGGTCTCACTGATGGCATTGCCCTGGCAGCGCAGGAACATGCGCATCTCCACCGGGTCGGTGGAATCGTTGGTCGGGTACCAGTCAAACTGGATACGATAGCCGTCGAATGGTTCAACGTACAGAATCTCTATTTGCTTCGCTTCGCCGTTAGACAGGGTAATCACCGGTTCGATGCCTTTTGGCGCAGCGGCCTTCAGGTCCCCGCCGACGAAATCAATGGCAAAACGGCGCGCCCATTTGTCCGGGTAGTGTTCGCCCGGCGCCCAGCCTTCCGGGAAACCGCCCATCCCGGTGCGGGTGGCCATCACCCGGGCCAGCGGCGAACGCACCGGTGGCTGCGCGCTCCAGTACAGGCGATAGCTAAAGTCCAGCTCATCGCCGGCCTTGATCGCTTTTTCCGGCTGCCAGAAGCAGACGATGTTATCCAGCGTCTCACCGGTGGTGGGGATTTCCATCAGGCTGACAGCCCCTTTACCCCACTGGTTACGCGGCTCGACCCACAGGCTCGGACGCTTGTTGTACCAGCCCATAATGTCCTGGTAATGGCTGAAATCGCGATCGAGCTGCAGCAGACCAAAGCCGCGCGGGTTCTTGTCCTGGAAGGCGTTGAACTGCAGTTTTTGCGGGTTGTTCAGCGGACGGCACACCCACTCGCCGTTGCCGAGCCACATGGCGAGACGGTCGGAGTCGTGAATTTGCGGGTGGATGGTATCGCACATCCGGCGCTCGTTGTTGCCGCAGCTGAACATACTGGTCATCGGCGCAATACCCAGCTGTTTAATATCTTTGCGGGCGTAGATGTGGTTTTCCACATCCATAATCACCTGCGTCTCCTGGCAGTTGATGACAAATTTATAGGCGCCGGTGACGCTCGGGCTGTCGAGCAGCGCATAGACGGTAAAGACCGTCGCGCCCGGCTTAACCGTCTCGAACCAGAACGAGGTAAAGTCCGGGAACTCTTCCGGGGTATCGGTAAAGGTGTCGACCGCCAGACCACGAGCGGAGAGCCCGTACTGGTAGGTGCTGTCCACCGCGCGGAAGTAGCTGGCGCCGAGGAAGGCGACGATATCGCGGCGCGCCAGCTCCGGCGCTTTAAACACGCGGAATCCGGCAAAACCGAGGTCGGTTTGCCCGACCAGCTGTCTGGTGTCTACGCCGGCGTTGTTGTAGTTAAACAGCTCCGGGCGGAAGTGAATTTCCCGCGCCTGCTGGGTTTGCGAATCCAGCGAGAACATGCGCACGCGGCGGCGAAAACCCATACCGACGTGGAAAAACTGGATGTCCAGCTTACGGTCGTCGATATTATTCCACAGCGAATGTCCCGCATCGTACTGAATGCTGTTGTAGGCCTGTGGGGTCAGATTGGCCAGCGTTGACGGCAGGTCGCGCGGGGCGCCGCCCCACGGCTGACGCGAGAGATCGTGGGCCATCGATTGCAAAACGGTAAAGTCAAAACGGCGCGTCATCCCATCAGCAATGCCCGATTCCTCGGCAAGCGCGGCGTTAGAAAAAAGTGAAGCGACCCCTGACGTTCCGCATACGGCGGCAACAGCCATGGAAGATTTGAGAAAACGTCTGCGATTCATGCCTGAGAAAGCATCCTTCTGTTATGCCAATGGGTACGCAACGCGACAAACTGATGCGCCGTGAATTTCGCCCACTCTAGACAAAAACGGTTGATAATCCAATTGTTGGCGACAGAAAAAGCGTTAAAAAAATTCTCTCCATCGGAGCAGACTGAATTGTCTTTTACCGAGCCGTCTGACCGAAGGCCAGCGCTCGCAGTCTCAATATAGCCGCGTCGTCCCCATCACCCAGGGCGAGAACGGCGTGGTCATGTCGTCCCGGCGGTGGGCCATTTGCCGCAGTCAATATGGCCTCAGAGATAAACGGCATCGCGGACAGAGTTGATATTAATCAGCTCAGATAGCGGTTCTCTTTTTTATAGTGAAATAAATAATCACAACAGCTGTTATTTTATTTCTTTATGTGATACCTGACACCATGAATATAACAAAAGCAAATCTGAAAGATCTCCCCACCCTCCTCGACATTCAGAAAGAGGCCTACCTGGCTGAAGCGGATATCTATTCTGACTACGCGATCCCACCGTTAACTGAAACCCTTATTGATTTTACCCAGGCGCTGTCCAGTAGCGTGGTGCTCAAGGCAGAGCTGGAGGGGGTTGCGGTGGCGTCGGTGCGCGCCAGGCTGAAAGGTGAAATCTGCGAAATCGGGCGTCTCAGCGTCAGTCCACACTATCAAAAAAGAGGCATCGGTCGTTCACTGCTGCTGGCTTGTGAAGCCCTTTTCCCCTCATCACGTTATTGTGAGCTGTTTACCGGCTCGCGAAGTGAGGCCAATATACGGTTGTATGAAAGTTTAGGTTACCGTCGTATCAGAACCGACGTACTGTCCCGCAAAGTCACATTGATTTATTTGAGAAAAGTTTTACCGGGAACATATTAATAATAGCGGCTCGCCCGAATGCGCAAACGTTCAGATGTACTGGCGCAAACGAGGCGCTTCGCGGGCGAATCGAAGGCTTAACCTGACAACAAATCTGAGAGGACAGACAACTTCGCGGAAAACCCCGTCAATTAAGGACATCCTTAATTGCTTTTTAGCTGACGACAACAGAGGGGAAATCATATTCCCCTCTGTCAGCGACTTCAGTCCGGTAAAAGAGCCTGCTGGCTGCTCTGCGGTCGGTGGCCAAGCGCAAAAAGCGATTATTTGATGCTCACATCAATCCCCGAGAAGTATTTGGCCGCCAGACGAGTGATGGTGCCGTCAGCGCGAACCTTGTCGATTGCCGCGTCGAGCTGTTTTTTGGTCGCCTCGTCGCCTTTGCGCAGGCCGTAGCCGATCCCGCTGCCGAGAATCGTATCGTCAGCCACCGGTTTGCCGATAAAGCCAAAGCCTTTACCCTGCGGCTTGCCGAGGAAACCGGCCTGCCCGGCGGCAGACATCACCAGCGAAGCATCGATCCGGCCGTTGAGCAGATCCGCCCACGCCATATTTTGATCTTTGTAGGACACCACCGTCACGCCGTGCTTCTCCCAGTGCTCTTTGGCAAAGGTTTCCTGAATCGACCCTTGCAGCACACCGATGGTTTTGCCTTTCAACCCTTCCGGGGTAGCCGTCATGCCGCTATCGGCTTTACCGACCAGCTGCGAGGGAATGCGATAAATCGGCTGCGTAAAATCGATGCTTTTGCGCCGCTGTTCAGTGATATTCATCGCCGAGTTAATGGCGTCGAACTTCTTCGCCACCAGCCCCGGGATCAGCGCATCAAACGACGTCTCCACCCAACTGCATTTCAGCTCGGCCGCCTGGCAAATGGCGTTGCCGAGGTCGATATCAAAACCTTCCAGCTCCCCAGCCGTGTTGCGGCTTTCAAACGGTGGATACTCCGCTTCCACGCCGTAGCGCAGTTCGTCGGCGGCAAACGCAGAAAAGGCAGACATCATCCCCAAAGCGAGGGTAAGAGCGGTAATTTTCATCTTCATCATGGGGCTCCTTAACGCGGCTTAACGTGACACAGTGCCTGCGCACCGGCCCGCAACGTGGCTTCATCTTTAGCAAAAGAGAGGCGAATCAGTTTGTTATCAGTACCATCCGTATAAAACGCCGACAGCGGGATCGTCGCCACGCCGTAGTCGGTTATCAACCGCTTCACCATCTCGCTGTCGCTTTCATCGCTGAAATGGCTGTAGTCGGCCAGCATGAAGAAAGAGCCCGCGCTCGGCAACAGGCGGAATGGTGAATCAGCCAGCAGCTGGCGGAGTAGATCCCGCTTCTGCTGGTAGAACGAGGCCAGCGAAAGCCAGGACTGGGGATCGGTCATATGCCCGGCAAAGGCGTATTGCATCGGCGTGTCGGCGGAGAACATCAGGAACTGGTGAACCTTGCAGATCTCATCCATCAGCACCGCCGGCGCAACACAGTAACCCACGCGCCAACCGGTCACGTGGTAGGTCTTGCCGAACGATGAGATGATGACGCTGCGCTCAGCCAGCTGAGGATGGGTCGCCATCCCGTGGTGGTGTTCACCGTCAAAAACCACGTGCTCATACACTTCGTCCGACAAAATCACGATATCGGTATTGCGCGTCAGCGCCGCCAGCTGATCTAAATCAGCGCGGGAAAAGACCTGGCCGCTGGGGTTATGCGGCGTATTGACGATAATCATCCGCGTGCGCGGGGTGATGGCGGCGCGAACGTGATCCCAGTTGACGCTAAAGTCAGGCACCGTCAGCTTGATGGCCACCGGTGTCGCCCCCTGCAAACGGACAATCGGCGCATAGCTATCGAAAGAGGGTTCGAAGTAAATAACCTCATCGCCCGGATGCACCAGCCCGCCGATAGCCGAGTAGATCCCCTGGCTGGCGCTGGCGGTAATCAGGACTTCGCGGTCTACGTCATAGCGCGTGCCGTACAGGGTGGCAATCTTCCCGGCAATTCGCTCCTTCAGCTCTGGCAGGCCGGTCATCGGCGCATACTGGTTATGCCCCTCTTCCATCGCCCGCGTGACTCCGGCAACCAGCCGGGCATCGCAGGCAAAATTCGGCGCGCCCTGAGAAAGGTTAATGGCATGATGCTGAGCGGAAAGTTGACCGATCACAGTAAAAATGGTCGTGCCGACATCCGGCAGTTTGGAGCGCGTAGTCAGCGGGGAACGGAGACTCATAGTTAATCCTTTCTCATTTTATTTGCATAACCATTCAATCCAATGCGCTCCCCGGCGACAACCGAATTGTTGTCATAGTAGCCATGCATTTTTCTCATGCCTTGAGAAAAGAGACGGCCAGCCCGGCCATTGATATTCCCTGGACGGGCAATACAGGGCGCGTCCAGGAACGGCGCGTTCAGCTCCGGCACCCGCAGACCGTTCGGGCCATTCTCAACGCAGGGAGCCAGGATGGTCGGCAGGCCGACATAGTTAGCCAGATCCCCAGCGCCAGCACGTTGTCCTTGAATTTTTGCGAGTCGATAAAAGCCGGGTCCCATTCGCGGAACAAAGCAGGCATACTGTCCATGATCAAAATGCATAGCTGGAGATGAGATGTCGCGAAGCGCCCTGCCTTTTCATGCCGTGGAAACCTTTCTGGTCACCGCCAGGCACCTTAACTTAACCCATGCCGCGCGCGAGCTCTGCCTGACTCAGGGCGCCGTCAGCCGCCAGATAGCGGCGCTGGAGGCGTGGTTTGGTTTCCCGCTTTTTGCCCGCCACGCGCGCGGGCTGCATCTTTCGCCGCAGGGCAGCGCGCTCTATCCCGAGCTGCAATCTGCCTTCGGCCATCTGCTCGCGGTAGCGGAGAAGGCTCGTCAACAGCAGACCGTGGTGCGCCTGAAGGCGCCGACCTGCGCCATTCGCTGGCTGGTTCCCCGGTTGGTCAGCATCGAGCGGCGTCACCCGGAACTGCAAATCGCCCTGACCACCACCACGGAACACGGCGTCAATTTCAGGACCGAACCCTATGACGCCGCCATCGTCTTTGGGACTCACCACAGCGTCGGCGATCTGCTGTTTGAAGAGGCGCTGACGCCGGTCAGCAGCGCGGCCCTGACCGGCGACAACAGGCTGAACGACGTCACTTTTTTGCACCCGACCCGCGATAAGACCGACTGGTCGCTATGGCTGGCGGCATTCTTCCCGGACGCCCCGCCGCCAATGCGTAAAAACCAGCACTTCGATACCATGGATCTGGCGATTACCGCTGCCATGCAGGGGCTGGGCGTCGCCATGGCTGACGCCACTCTGGTGGCTGAAGATGTGCGCGCTGGCCGTCTGGTGCGACCTTTCACCTTCAGCGTAAAAACCGGCGCCAGCTACCGGCTGGTGGTCCGCAGTTCGCAGAGCAAAGCCGACGGTCTGGCGCGGTTTCGGGAGGAGCTGGTTAATCCAGCGTAACGTGGTGGCGCATCACCCGGCGAAACAGCGCCAGCCGGGCGCGCATAAAGCGGTTTTCCAGCTTAAACCCGGCCCGTTTATGGAGCCCGATGCGCAGCAAACGATCGCGCCCGCGCAGGCTGGCGGGCCAGCGTACCACCCCCGGCAGTTCGCTGCAGCGATGCCCGGCAAGGCGGGCGAAGTTCGCCCAGTAATCGGCGACCTGAGCAGCAAACGCGCGGTCTTCCTCGCTGGCGTAGGTGCGCACCGGCTCGGCCAGGGTGAGCGTGTCAAACGCATAAGGCACTTCGTCGCCGTGCCACGCCCCGTGCGGGCAGCTTTCCTCAGCGCCGCGAGGAACATAGTCAAACCAGTAGCGCCAGCACGGCTGACCGACCCGCTGCTGGGCCTGCATCACCACGTAGCCCAGCGTGGTGAAGGCCATATCGCGGCACACTTCGCGCCCCAGATTCTCATCCCCCTTCACGCCGGGATAGAGCAGTTTGATCAGCCCAAGGCCAAAGCGCCGCTCGCGGCGCAGTTTTTGGATCTGCCCGGCGATATCGACGCCAAACACCGCCATCACGCTGGCCTCGTCGCTGTTAGAGCCAACCATCACCGGCATCGGATGCTGTCGACCGGCAAAAAAGACCTCCAGCATCGACTGCGGTAGCACCGCATCGCCGACGATTGGCGCTGGCCCGGTATTCAGCGGCGCGGTCAGCGACCAGAACGCCTGCGCCGGAATCGCCCGCAGCTGCGCGGCGCTGGCCTGCGGCAACGAGAAGTGTTCCGCCAGCAAACGCCCTTTCTCCAGCGCTTTTTCTCGCGGCAGATCCGGCAGCGTATAGCCGCTCTGAATGATGGCTTTGTGGAACAGGCCGCGGGATTTCGGCGATACCATCAGCGAGAGCACGCTGCGCGCCCCGGCCGACTCGCCAAACAGGGTGACGTTGGTGGCGTCGCCGCCAAAAGCGTGAATGTTATCCTGCACCCATTGCAGCGCGGCGATTTGATCAAGGAGGGCAAAATTATATACCCGCTCGCCATCTTCCCCTTCCAGCGCCGGATGGGCGAAGAACCCGAGATGACCCAGCCGATAGTTGACGGTCACCACCACCACGTCGCGGGCCGCCAGCGCTTTGCCATCATAAGGCGGCAGGCTACCGGCGCCGATGGTAAACCCGCCGCCATGCAGCCAGACCATGACCGGTAGCGGCTGAGTACGCCCGGCAGGCGCCCAGACGTTGAGGTAGAGACAATCTTCCGAAAAGCGACCGGGATCGCCGCCGCCCAGCTCACGGCAGTACTCAATATCCTGCCAACTGGCGGCGGAGAAGGTATCGGCCTGGCGCACGCCCTGCCAGCGCGCGGGCGGTTGCGGCGCGCGCCAGCGAAGATCGCCGACCGGCGGCGCGGCGAAGGGAATGCCGCGCCAGAGATGAATGCCCTGTTCAGTGATACCGGATAACGTCCCCTGCCGGGTTTTGACCAGTGGGGTGGACGGGTTCTGCATGACCTGCTTCCTTTTACTGACGGTCTTACTGACTGTCGTCAATGATTCATGTCAGCAGAGTACCGGTTTCAGAGCAGACCGCAACGGCGTTTACTGCGCTCCTCCGCCTGTTGATAGAGGGCAAACTCATCGAGTACCGGGCAACCCAACGCCGTTTCAAAGGCGTCGCGGCTGGCATTGCCGTGGCTGCGGGCCTGAGTTTCATTGCCGAGATTCGACTGGAAAATTCCTGCCGCGCTCACCGGTAAAAAATCTTCATAAATAATCGGTTGCGCCACCACCCAGCCGCGTTCGATCAACGGCTGCGGATCGTCGCCGGGGCCAAAGGCATGGCGATGGGCTTCCCCGGCGGGAGTCAGACGATAGCGGAACCACGCCAGCCCCTGCTGACGCAGCAGAAACTCACTGTCCGGGAACTGGCTGAATACCTCCTGCAGATGGCGCTGATGGTTGAGGTTGTCTTTGCCAACGCCAGCCTCGCTCAGCAAGCGATCGTACAGCGCCCGGCCTTTCGCCGTCAGCGCAATCCCGCGTTGCTCTATTTCGCCAAAACGCGCGCTGTGGGTTCCCTGATGCTCTCCGGCAAACATCACCGGCTCTTCAAGGGCCTTAAAACTGGTCTGGCGCAGCAGAATCGGCACCTCACGACGCGGCGGCCCTTCAATCAAGGCCTTCGGCACAATTCCGCACCCCGGCATCAGCGCCTGCACCCGGTCGATATCCAGCGTGCGCGGCGTCAGATGGTTGATATGGCAGCCGGGGAAGCAGACCACATCGGCAATCAGCCGGTGCTCATTATGCAGCGCATGATAGGTGTCGGCGTCCACCGTTGCGTGGCTGTGCCAGCGGAACGTCTCCAGCGCTTCACGGACAAATTCCCGGGCCTGGGCCGGGGAAAAGTGGCCCTGCTCTTCGTGCACCGCAATCAGTTCGCGACAGCGAGGGGTAAAAATATCGCGCCGGGCGAGGATCGCCGCCGCGCGCTGGCGCAGCTCAACGTTGGCAATCAGCTCCAGGCGCAGCAGCGAGGTAAAAATACGAAACGGATTACGCGCCAGCGCCGCATCATCAACCGGACGAAACGCGGTGGAGTGCACCGGCACGCCGGCCTGCGACAGGTCGTAATAACTGACGGGGAACATCCCCATAATGGCAAACATACGCCGCAGCGTCGCCAGTTCCTCCGCCGTGCCAACGCGGATCGCTCCGTGGCGCTCAACGTTAAGCCGCGACAGCTCATCGGCATTCGCCAGTTGCTCATGCAGTTCATGATTATGTTCCAGCACCGCCAGATTTACGTCGGCCACCAGCTCCAGTAACGTCCCGTATTGTGGAACTTCCTGCTGGTACATTGCCGACATTGCCTGCGAAAAATTTTCCCGAATCTCATCTGCCGTGATGGTGTTCGCCATGATGCCTTACCTCCAGTGAATACTTCCTGGAGTGTAGAAAAGGCCGCTGGCGACGGCGGGAAGAATTTACAAATTGTGATGAGGATAACCTGCCTCTGTCATCCGCGCGGCGCTGAGCATAACCGTGGGTTATGTAGAACGACTATTAATTTCACTTTAAATTAACAAAGCATTTACACACACTGTTTCTGGCGATATGACAATAACAAGCCCTCTACCGATTAAAACGGAGCCGCTACCCTATGAATGATAAATGGTCACCGCGCGAGGTCGTGCATCGCGACTATAGCAGTCACCCGCCCGCCTATACCCCGGGCTACAAAACCAGCGTCCTGCGCTCGCCGCGCAATGCGCTGATCTCACTGCAGAATTCCCTGTCTGAAATTACCGGCCCGGTCTTCAGCCACGACGATCTCGGGCCGCTGGATAATGACCTGATCCTTAATTACGCCAAAGAAGGTCTGCCTATTGGCGAGCGTATTATTGTCCACGGCTACGTGCGCGACGGCTTCGGCCGCCCGATGAAAAACACGCTGGTCGAAGTGTGGCAGGCCAACGCCGGCGGCCGCTATCGACATAAAAAGGATCAGTATCTGGCGCCCATCGACCCCAATTTTGGCGGCTGCGGTCGGGTGCTGACGGATGAAAACGGCTATTACTGCTTCCGCACCATTAAGCCGGGGCCCTATCCGTGGCGTAATCAGGTCAGCGACTGGCGCCCGGCGCATATTCACTTTTCCCTCTCCGGGGATGCGTGGGCGCAGCGCCTGATTACGCAAATGTATTTCGAGGGCGATCCGTTAATTAAACAGTGTCCGATCGTCAAAACCATCAATAACGACGAGGCGGTTCGCACGCTGATTGCCGAACTCGATACCCATGCCGCCGTGCCGCTGGATTGTCTCGCCTACCGCTTTGATCTTGTGCTGCGCGGTCATCGCGCGACGCTGTTTGAAAACCGCACTCAGGGGGCCGCCCGATGAAAGAGTATTTAGCCGAAACCGCCTCGCAGACCGCCGGTCCCTATGTACATATCGGCCTCGCCCCCGACGCCGCCGGCTTTCATATTTTTGAAAAGAATTTCGGCCCGCAGCTCACCACGCCGGATACCGAAGGCGAGCGCATTACTATCGAAGGCCGGGTGATCGATGGCTCCGGGACGCCGGTGCGCGATGTGCTGCTCGAACTCTGGCAGGCCAATGCCGCCGGGCGCTATCACCACCCCGACGATCGCCAGCAGGACAAAAAGCGTGATCCGGCCTTTCGCGGCTGGGGCCGCAGCTGCTCGGACTTTACCTCCGGCATCTGGCGTTTTGAGACCATCAAGCCGGGCGCCGTTGTTGGTCGCGATGGCCGGATGATGGCGCCGCACATCAATTTATGGGTGGTGGCGCGAGGCATCAATATTGGTCTCAACACGCGGATGTACTTCTCCGACGAGCAGGAGGCGAACCAGGCCGATCCGGTGCTGAATCTGATCGAGTGGGAGGTGCGTCGCCAGACGTTAATTGCCCAACGCGAGGTGCGCGGCAGTGAAATCGTCTACCGTTTTGATATTCACCTGCAGGGTGAAAACGAAACCGTCTTCTTCGATATTTGAATGACTTTCCGTCCGATTTTGCCCCGACCAGGTTCGGGGCGTCTGTTTTTTCAGCAAAATAAAAAATTTGTAATACAAGAGGGTGAAATGTTAATAATATTTTGCTATCAGGTTATCAAATTCCAATAACTTCGCTTGTCACCCACAGCGCTCTGTTTTTAACATCACTTATGGAAAAAAATGGTCTTTTTAGTCAGCGCATTCGCTTGCGCCATCTACATACTTTCGTGGCCGTCGCTCAACAGGGAACGCTGGGGCGTGCGGCTGAAACACTCAATCTGAGCCAACCTGCGTTATCAAAAACGCTCAATGAACTGGAGCAGTTGACCGGTACGCGACTGTTCGAGCGCGGGCGACTAGGCGCCCAGTTGACGCTGGTCGGTGAACAGTTTCTCACCCATGCGGTTAAGGTCCTCGATGCGCTGAATACCGCAGGCCAGGCGCTTAACCGCAAAGAGGGGCTGAATAACGATGTGGTGCGTATCGGCGCACTCCCGACCGCCGCGTTAGGTATTCTGCCCACCGTCATCGGCCAGTTTCATAAGCAGCAAAAAGATATCACCCTGCAGGTCGCGACCATGAACAACACCATGCTGCTGGCGGGCTTAAAATCGGGAGAGATCGACATTGGGATCGGGCGCATGTCTGACCCGGAGCTGATGAGCGGCCTCAACTACGAACTGCTGTTTCTCGAATCCCTGAAGCTGGTGGTGCGCCCCGGTCATCCGCTATTGCAGGAAACCGTGACCCTCAGTCGGGTGATGGAGTGGCCGGTCGTCGTCTCCCCCAAAGGCACGATTCCGCGGCAGAATGCGGAAACGCTGCTGCAAAGTCAGGGGTGCAAAATTCCCGCCGGCTGTATCGAAACCCTCTCCGCGTCGCTCTCGCGTCAGCTGACCGTGGATTATGACTACATCTGGTTCGTCCCTTCCGGCGCGGTCAAAGACGACCTGCGCCGCGGGCTGCTGACCGCCCTGCCGGTGCCCACGCAGGGCGCGGGGGAACCGATCGGTATTTTGACGCGCGTCGATGCCGCCTTCTCATCCGGTGCACAAACCTTACTCAGCGCCATTCGCAAATCCATGCCGACATGATCAGCGCCGGATATGGCACCTGACGCCCTGTCCGGCCCTTCTCCGCCCAGTTTTCTCGCCAGCCATCAGGCTTTTGACCGTCGTTGCCAGGCAGAAAGATCAGCGTGCTAATCAATTAATGCGGTATTGTTTATTAACAATTGCGCAAACTTCATTAACAGATTTATCATTACTTCGATTTCACCAAATGGTTCATTCGAAATCAATAGCACCTGTGAATGCCGCTAACATGAAAGCGCATTCCACTTCACTCAAAAGCACCCCTGTATTTTTTGATTCATTTGGTTCGCATCTGAGAACGGATGGTTAAGGAGACAAAATGGCAACTGGCAACGTGCCGCGAGGATTCCCCCGGATCCTGCAGTGGCTTCTCGCCGGGCTGATGCTCATCATCGGCCTTGCTATCGGTATTCCTGGGATCAAGCTCGCCACGCTGGGCGGCACCCTCTATTTCGCAATCATGGGTCTGGTGATGGTTATCGCCGCCGTGCTTATCTTCCGCAATCGTCGCGTCGGCATTGCGCTGTATGCCATCGCCTTCATCGCCTCCATCGTCTGGGCGATCGGCGATGCCGGCTGGAGCTACTGGCCGCTGTTCTCGCGCCTGTTCACCTTCGGCGCGCTGGCGCTGCTCTCGGCGCTCGTCTGGCCCTATCTTTCGGCCCAGCCGGCGAAGAAAGGCCCGGCGTTTGGCCTGGCTGCGGTGCTGGCCGTAGTACTGGCCGCCAGCTTTGGCTGGATGTTCAAATCACAGCCGCTGGTCAGCGCTACGCAAGCCGTACCGGTCAAACCGGTTGCTCCGGGCGAACAGCAGAAGAACTGGGAGCACTGGGGTAACACTACCCACGGCGACCGCTTTGCCGCCCTTGATCAGATTAACAAACAGAACGTTAACCAGCTGCAGGTTGCCTGGGTCGCCCATACCGGCGATATCCCGCAAAGCAACGGTTCCGGCGCGGAAGACCAGAACACCCCGCTGCAAATCGGCGACACGCTGTATGTCTGTACGCCGTACAGCAAAGTGCTGGCGCTGGATGTCGATAGCGGAAAAGAAAAGTGGCGCTATGATGCAAAAGCCACCGCGCCAAACTGGCAGCGCTGCCGCGGTCTCGGCTATTACGAAGACAGCCACGCCCAGGCCGCCGCCACGGGTGACGTTCAGCCGGCCGCCTGCGCCCGCCGTCTGTTCCTGCCGACCACCGATGCCCGTCTTATCGCGATTGACGCCGATACCGGCAAGACCTGTGAGGCTTTCGGCGATCGCGGTATCGTCGATCTGAGCGTCGGGATGGGTGAAATCAAACCGGGTTACTATCAGCAAACCTCCACCCCGCTGGTTGCCGGTAACGTCGTCGTTGTCGGCGGCCGCGTGGCGGATAATTTCTCCACCGGCGAGCCTCCTGGTGTGGTCCGCGCCTACGATGTCCATACCGGTAAACTGGCCTGGGCGTGGGATCCGGGTAACCCGGCCCTGACCGGCCTGCCGCCGGAGGGGCAGACCTATACCCGCGGGACGCCAAACGTCTGGTCGGCAATGTCCTATGACGCGAAGCTAAACCTGATCTATCTGCCAACCGGCAACGCCACTCCGGACTTCTTCGGCGGTGAACGAACCGCGCTGGATGACAAATACAGCTCCTCGATCGTCGCCGTCGACGCCACGACCGGCCAGGTGCGCTGGCACTACCAGACCACCCACCACGATCTGTGGGACTTCGACCTGCCGTCACAACCGCTGCTGTACGACCTCCCCGACGGGAAAGGCGGCACCACGCCGGTGCTGGTGCAGACCAGCAAGCAGGGAATGATCTTTATGCTCAACCGCACGACCGGGGAACCGGTGGCGAAAGTGGAAGAACGCCCGGTGCCCGCCGGGACGGTTAAAGGCGAACGTTACTCTCCGACACAGCCCTACTCCGTGGGCATGCCGATGATTGGCAATGACACCCTGAAAGAGTCGGATATGTGGGGCGCCACGCCGGTGGACCTGCTGATCTGCCGAATCGCCTTTAAAGCCATGCGTCATCAGGGCGTCTTCACGCCGCCGGGCGAAGACCGTTCGCTGCAGTATCCGGGCTCGCTGGGCGGCATGAACTGGGGCAGCGTCTCGGTGGATCCGAACAACAGCCTGATGTTCGTCAACGATATGCGCCTGGGCCTGGCGAACTATATGGTTCCGCGTGAAAAAGTCGCCAAAAATGCCAGCGGCATTGAGATGGGGATTGTGCCGATGGAAGGGACGCCGTTCGGCGCAATGCGTGAGCGCTTCCTGTCGCCGCTGGGTATTCCATGCCAGAAACCGCCGTTCGGTACCATGTCCGCCGTGGATCTGAAGAGCGGTAAACTGGTGTGGCAGGTGCCGGTAGGCACCGTTGAAGATACCGGTCCGCTGGGTATTCGCATGCATATGCCGATCCCCATCGGGATGCCGACGCTGGGCGCATCGCTGTCGACCCAGTCCGGTCTGCTGTTCTTCGCCGGGACTCAGGACTTCTACCTGCGCGCATTTGATACCGCCAACGGTAAGGAGATCTGGAAATCTCGTCTGCCGGTCGGCAGTCAGTCCGGCCCGATGACCTACGTTTCGCCAAAAACCGGCAAACAGTACATTATCATCAACGCTGGCGGCGCTCGTCAGTCTCCGGATCGCGGCGATTACATCATCGCCTACGCGTTACCAGAACAGAAGTAAACACCAGGGCCCCGCACGGGGCCCTGATTACTGACAACCGGCGAACGTCGGCGATTTGCCCGGCGGCGCTACGCTTGCACGGGCCTACCAGGAACAGTACCTGCGTGGGCCTACCGGGAACAACGCTTGCACGGGTATACCGACCGGTGTTTGCACGGGCCTGCAGGAAACGACGCTTTTGTAGGTCGGGTCAGGCGCCAGCCGCCACCCGACGAAACCAGCACAATCGCTAAACCCTTTGCTCACCACGCTCAGGGCCCCGCACGGGGCCCTGATTACTGGCAACCGGCGAGCATCGGCGATTTGCCCGGCGGCGCTACTCTTGAACGGGCCTACCAGGAACAGTACCTGCGCGGGCCTACCGGGAACAAAGCTTGCACGGGTCTAGCGGAACGGTGTTTGCACGGGCCTGCAGGAAACGACGCTTTTGTAGGTCGGGTCAGGCGCCAGCCGCCACCCGACACGGGGCATCGCGAACTGCGGCGGGGGTGAAATGGATATACAAATCTGCGGCGGGGTAACCTCTGTTTAGCAATAACCCGGGTATGCCCGGGTTATTTTCACGCCTGAAAATCAATGCTCGCCAAAATGAATGACGGTACGAATCGATTTCCCTTCGTGCATCAAATCAAAGGCCTCGTTAATCTGCTCCAGCGGCAGGCGGTGGGTGATAAACGGATCGAGGTCGATTTTACCGGCCATCGCGTCTTCAACCATCCCCGGCAGCTGTGTACGCCCTTTCACCCCACCGAACGCCGAACCGCGCCATACGCGCCCGGTCACCAGCTGGAACGGACGGGTTTTGATCTCCTGGCCCGCACCGGCTACGCCGATAATCACGCTCTCACCCCAGCCTTTATGACAACACTCAAGCGCCGCACGCATCACGTTGACGTTGCCGATACATTCGAAGCTGAAGTCCACGCCGCCATCGGTGAGCTCAACGATCACATCCTGAACCGGCTTATCATAATCATTCGGGTTAATAAAATCGGTCGCGCCCATCTCTTTGGCGAGGGTAAATTTTTCCGGGTTGGTATCAACCGCCAGAATACGCCCGGCTTTCGCCTGTACTGCGCCCTGAATGACCGCCAGACCAATCCCGCCGAGGCCAAACACCGCCACGGTATCGCCCTCTTTGACCTTCGCGGTGTTGTGAACGGCACCGATACCGGTGGTCACGCCGCAGCCCAGCAGACAGACTTTATCCAGCGGCGCCTGCGGGTTCACCTTCGCCAGTGAAATTTCGGCTACTACGGTGTATTCGCTAAACGTGCTGGTGCCCATGTAGTGGTAAATCGGCTCGCCGTTATAGGAAAAACGGGTGGTGCCGTCCGGCATCAGGCCTTTCCCCTGGGTGGCGCGTACCGCCTGGCAGAGGTTAGTTTTACCGGATTTACAGAATTTGCACTCGCGGCACTCTGCGGTATACAGCGGGATAACGTGATCGCCAGGCTGCAGGCTGGTGACGCCTTCGCCAACCTCGACCACGATACCGCCGCCTTCGTGACCCAGCACGGCCGGGAATACGCCTTCCGGATCGTCACCGGACAGCGTAAACGCATCGGTATGACAGACGCCGGTATGGGTAATTTTGACCAGCACTTCGCCTTTTTTCGGCGGAGCAACGTCAATTTCAACAATCTTCAGCGGCTGGCCTGGGCCAAACGCGACAGCTGCACGTGATTTCATAACCGTCTCTTCCTTCGTGGTGATTTATTTTAAATAGGATCGTAGCAGATGGCCGACTTCCGCCATTCTGGCCGCGCGCTGATCCGGGGTCGTTTCGCCGCTGACCAGCTCATCCTGGAGATGAATTTCGACCATTTCGCCCATCAGGCCGTTGGTCGCTCCGCGGATAGAGGCAATCTGCTGCAAAATCGACATGCAGGATTCGCCGGACTCCAGCGCCCTTTCCAGGGCCTCAACCTGCCCGCGAATGCGACGTACGCGACTGAGCGCGCGTTTTTTGTCTTCAGGTGAATGTGGCACGATGACGCCCTCAATATTGTATAGGGGGGTATACTATATTTTATTAAGCAAAGTGGCAAACTGAAACACCACGTTAAACCGTAGCACAGCGGCGAGCCGTTGCTATCAGTGGAGCTGAAGCGCCATCTCCACGCAGCGTAAATCCGCCTTCGCCAGCGTTGACGGCAGCAGCTTTTCGCGCACGGCGACAAAACCGTGGCGCAGATAAAAACCGGCCGCATTCGGCGTCGCTTCCAGCGTCAGACGACGGAAATTCCGCCGCCGTGCGTCGGTGGTAATGTGAGTCATCGCAGGCTTTGCTTCCCATCTCTGTCACAAGTCGTGAACCGGGTTTAATCCCTTCACGCCCTGAAACAGCTTCATGCTGCAGTACCTTTTTTCAAGTGTTAACCTGTTGAAGTA
Source organism: Raoultella sp. T31 (assembly GCF_002806725.1). NCBI lineage: Bacteria > Pseudomonadati > Pseudomonadota > Gammaproteobacteria > Enterobacterales > Enterobacteriaceae > Klebsiella > Raoultella sp. T31. The sequence continues at coordinate 1,373 of NZ_PIBO01000056.1, read as the reverse complement.
GAGGAACAAAGAGATTACTAGCTATGTTCTAGTTTACTAGTGGCATACTTTTCTGTGAATGTCGGTGCGATTGGTAGAAGCAGATAACTTACTCTTCCAAGGAGCAAAAAAACCACACATTGGTTATTTACTCACCTCCTCTCAATAGATACAATATTTGTAAGGATTTACAATACCATAAGGAAAAGGAGTATGGCCTTACACGGAAAATTGATATTGAACGGGGCAGATTATGCACCTTTCAATCTGTATGGTGTGGGTGTTTTTATGGCTTTCTCTGGTAAAGGAGTATATCGGAATAAAGGAGCATGTGGAGCTATTCCGAGTGACGGACCACTACCACCGGGAAAATACTGGATAGTAGAGCGAGGAGCAGGTGGGCTAGGCTCATGGGTTAAAGCTAAGGCACAAGATCTATACAACAAATTTTACTATGGTGCTGAGTTTGGTCGGGATGAGTGGTTTGCCCTATACAAAGATGATTGGGGCATTGATGACGGAACTTGGATCAATGGTGTTCATCGTGGATTGTTTAGACTTCATCCAGGTCGAGTTTCTGAGGGTTGTATAACAATTGCACATAATTCAGACTATGCACTCATCAGAAATGCACTTCTAAGATCGGCTCCAATACAAGTTCCATGTATGCGGTCACTTATGGCTCGTGGCTGGGTGGAGGTAGTTGCTGGTGACTATAACAACACTTGCCCGTAGAATTGCGAAAGTTATATTTTATATCCTTTTGTCTCTTGTTATAGCTCGCACCTTAGGTGCTCCTGAAAATTGGATTAGTGACAAGTTCTATTCATGGCTTGGTCATCTTATTTATGGCTCAGGAGAAATAGGTGCTGACAATTACTATGATCTTTATTTCTATGTGTCCGTAATAACAGTTTTTTCTATAACAACTTTAATCTATTTAGTTACAATGAAGTTAATTAACAAAATAAGGAACAAATAACATGCCAATCCCTCCTGACCTGCCCCCAGTGTTAGATACAACTATCAGTTAGTAATGTCGGTTTGTTTACCTTCACATTTTTCATTTCGCCACCGTGCTGCAAACTCTGATGGCGTCTGATAATTCAGTGCTGAATGTGGACGACACTCGTTATAATCCTGCCGCCAGTCATTAATAACTTTCCTGGTGTGAACGATATCGCTGAACCAGTGCTCATTCAGACATTCATCGCGAAATCGTCCGTTAAAGCTCTCAATAAATCCGTTCTGCGTTGGCTTGCCCGGCTGGATTAAGCGCAACTCAACACCATGCTCAAAGGCCCATTGATCCAGTGCGCGGCAGGTGAACTCCGGCCCCTGGTCAGTTCTTATCGTCGCCGGATAGCCTCGAAACAGTGCAATGCTGTCCAGAA
>NZ_PIBO01000055.1:0-24809 GCF_002806725.1 Raoultella sp. T31 | reverse complement strand
GCCTGAGCGACCACCTTTAATCGGATGGCAATTACACAGAATTATTTACAGGGTCATATCGACATGCCCTAAATTTGGCTTTAAAATTCTCTTCCAGTATAGATTTGCGTTATAAGGTTTACTCTTGTCACTTGTTTGAACAAAACGCAATTCTTCAGGGACACTATCATTTTGATGTGCAGGCTCGAATGTTGTCGAATGAACCCTTAATATACCAACAAGACTTTGATTTTTTGACTTATCAAGTTGATATTGTTCAGAAATTGTTTTTTGAATCCCTTTATCAAAAAAAGGACATCCATCAACGTCATGACTAACAATAGTAGCTTGATCAGTATCAAATATGGCATGATATTTAATATTAAATTTAGAAAATATTTTCTGATAAAAAGGAATATTATTTACTGTACCACAATTTAATATAAATATATTTTTGTTAGTTTGTTGTTCCTGTAAATAGGCTCTTGAGATAATTTCCTCTGTAGGCCCTTCGATAAGTACTACCTCATCAGCATAAAACGATTCGCACATAAATGGATTGAACCTAAGAACCTCATACATTTCTTGTTTGAGCTCTTCATCTGTTTTTATATCTTTTGCTTCTTTTAAAAAAGAATCGTTTATTTGGAATATTTTAGTCCCGTTACTGGTTTTAACAAGTCTAATTATTGAAGATTTTGGTTTAGATATGTCGATCATTGTTGGTGAATGAGAAGCACATAGCACTTGATAAGGTAAATCTTCAGTACTTACTTGATAAATTAGCTCCCTTAACTCCTTAACCATTTTTGGATAAAGGAAAAGCTCTGGCTCCTCAAAAAGAACCATATAATCTTTCCTACCAGCTCTCCTTTCGAATTTTTCAGCTACATCTTTCATTAACAATAATGTGAAAATAGCTGTGCGAATTGTTCCATGGCCTACACTATTGTGTGAACAAGGAATTTCATCATCTCTTTCTCCATCAATTGTAGTCTTGACAAACTCTATATCAAATTCTTTCCCAAGTTTGTTTTCTGTCCACGCTAATCGTTCTTTTATATCTTTAAATGCTATACGAGCATCATCAAATATTTTCTTAAAATAATCATTTACGGAATCTTGATAAGATGCAATTGTTTCTGTGTTATACATTTTATCTTGAAGTTCTTTTATTTTAGCCCTAGCATCTTCTAATTCCTGAAGTTCAGCAACTTTCAAAGTACTTTCGGCCATGGTTTTTAATATTTCATTTAATGTCTTCTTAGCTTCCTCTTCAGTAGGCATTGCTTTAATAAATATGGGTTTTGGCATACATGACTGAAAAACCCTATGCAACCCTATAGAGGCATACCCAATTTCTTCATAAGAATTTTTTTCATAATCGAACGTGTAATTTTTGACTTTTACTTTTCCCTTTTCAAGGAACCATATTTTCTTTACTCTTATATTATTATTAACTGCATATTTTTTATAACTTTCCTTTTGTTTAGGTGCATTCGTTTCAATTCTATCTCTATCTAGTGCATCGAGCTCTACCTCTAACTCAAACTCTATGCTATTTTGTAAATTTTTCCTGTAAAAATCATCATTAGAAGGTTCTTCATCATTATAAAAAAACTCGTATGCTTTGAGAAAACTTGATTTCCCCGCATTGTTCTGCCCATATATAAATAGCGTATTTGTGTCCTTGAATATTATTTTATTTATATCAAGACCTCCAGATATTCCACGAAAATTATTAACTGCAAAGAAAGTTATTTTCATCTTAATGCCTTGTATTAGTAAAAACACAACAATAGCAATTAATAGAATTTGTTAAATGTCCTATTTTCAAATCGTTGCGCAAGATCAAACTCACATAAAATAATTTATACGTAATTCGGATATTCTTAATGGCACGTGGCTTTTCTCCACAATTTTGAGTTATATTGGTCACGTTGCGGCAAAACCGCAACCGGAATTGGCGTTCCGAATTATCACGAGTGTCGGTAGCGATGTTTGCTGTGCTACTGGCGCGGCCTGCGCTCGCCCCTTCAATGGTGACTCAGGCAGGGGCTTCGAAAGAAGCGCCGGGTCGTGATAACCGGTACGCCAACCCTGTCTGGGTCATCACCAGTGAGCCTGGCGTCTCCGGTGATGGCGTTAACCTGCTTATCACGAAGCGGAGCACTGCGAATGTATCCTGTCCTGCTGTCCCCCGTCGCATTTGCCTCCGCCGGAGGTATCTATGAAAATAACGGTAGAACAACCCTCGGCCAGAGATCTGGTCGATCGCTCGCGTGTTCTGGTACATGCGATGCTCGATAATCCTGATGAAATAGGCCCGAATTTTGTAATACTGCTTATCCTTGCCGAACAGCTACAGCGGTTGCACGATGCATTTGAAGAGGATGAGGTCCGGCGGCTCAGGGATGAAAAATTACCGCAGTAGTTAGTTTTTCCTACAGCATCAGGGAGGATGCTGTCATGTCTTGGCTTCGATTCCCCCATTTTATCCCCCGCTTTCCTTTCCCTGGCTGGCTCCCCCACTTTCTGTGACAAAAAAGCAGAAAAACCAGTGGTGACGCGGTATTGGATGAAATCCCCCATCTTTCCCGGCTAAATACGAAAATAGTGGGGGACAACGTGACTTTCCGGCATATTTCCCCCACTGTTCAGGTATCCCCCATTATTCCCCCACATCAGCCAGTCGGATCTCTTCACCATCGAGAACAATCAATTGTTCTCGCAGCAGCTTTTCAAGCCAGCGGGAAAATTTCTTATCCACGTTCATACCTCTGGCACGCAGGTCGTCGCGCAGCAGTGCCCGCGTACAGGACTGGTTCCGACTGATACGCTGATTTATACATTTCCAGAGAGCGGCATGGTCACCCGCTTACGCGTATTAAAGTGACGCCGCGTTTTACCTCTCCGGCAGGAATCCGGACGCAAAGCCTTCGGCAATGCCGTCCTGATTTCCTGCCTGCCCTCTGTCTGGTCGTTGTGCCTGCAACAGCTCAACGATAAAAGGATGTGGTCGCCTGTATCAAAGACAGACAGTCAGTTTCAGACCACGCTACTTCCGTATTGACCTGCGGGATTGATCGCCATCAGCGCTTCTTTCAGATCACCGCTCATCCTGGAACGGGAAGCTTTCGGGCGCAGCATCGCTGCCATGTGTTGCGAACAGGCTAGATCAGGAGAAAAGAAAAAGATGCAGGAAACTGTATTTGGGATTTGAAGAATTTATTTATTAATAAAATCAGTAAATAACAGAGGTGTGATTATGACACCATTTCCATAATCGGCAGGAATGTTTGTTGATGCCTGGATATCACCAAAACAGGAAATCGACGGCTGGAGAAGGGTGAAAAGACCTTCGGATCAAGCAACCATCAAGCAAATTGCAGAGCGGGAAAGATTCTATCTTTTTGTTTTCAATAATGAAAATATAAATCACGCTTACAACCAAGAGCCAGAATCAAGCAACCATCAAGCAAATCCCCAACTACGCCCAGAATGGGATGTAGCGCATTGCCTTGGTTCCTACTGATGAATCGTATTGTTTGATACGATCTTCTTTCATTGCTTCCTTGATGATACGGCTAATCATTGCGCTGTTTTTTTCATCAACACCAAATCTTTCCCGCAGCGTGGTGTTGTTCATCGGAACCTTTTCAAGGTACTTCAATACACAATGAAGGTAAGTCGCCCTGACTTTTTCCTCATTATCCATATCCTTAAAATCGCGATGAGCAAACAAAGTGACTTTCGTATGCTCCTGATAAACTTCAAAGTGAGGGGCTGGAAGCTGATAAATCTCAGTTTCAATAACAACTTTATCGATACCGCTTCCCCGTTCTTCACAGATCCCCATCCTGCGCATAAGAGAGGCTATTCTTTCATTACGGCTACGCGGGGGAGAATCAAGAAGGCGATCAATCGCCACTAATGGTATGCCAGGATTCGAAATTTCCATGCGATCGGCGAACAACTCAAGCATTGGCCCCGTCCCGCCAATGTTGAAATCTTGGTGAATCAGCGAGTTGGCAACAACTTCTCGTATAGACAGTTCCGGATACATTCTTACTTCGCTGCGAAAAGCCTTCCCAATCACCTCATTTGATGGCAAAAGGTTATTAATATAATCAATCAAGCCTTCAAAACCGACGGCATAACCTTTATGGCCTTGTAGTTCCTTTACCGTTTTAAAACGATTATTTGCATCGTACTGGATTAAACGAATGGCTTTGCGGGACAAATTTTTAAAGGCATCTAATTCTCGTGCAAAAAGTATTGCACCAAGATTGGTAATATCCCAGAACCCCGCATCATTTCTCTCAACAACAAAATCCTTTGCAAGGTAATCCATTATAGAATCTTTGTTGTCTGGTAACGGTTGAGATAAGAGCGAGAAGAACGATGGGTAGTCGATTAACTGCAACACCTCATCAATAGAGCACTTGTCACGTGCTACGCGGTATTCCCAGGGTTTCCGATCAAAGACACGCCAGAGGGCACGCTCTTTTTCAGGATGTTTACCCAGCGGTTTTTTATAAGAACCAATACGAATAAATTCTGTTCCCGAAAAACGCACAGGGGTATGGCAATTAGCATTTATCTCCAGAATGACAACAGCATCATTCTCAGGTGACGAGAATTCATGGAATGTAAAATCAATCTTTGGTTCCAGTCCCTGCAACAGCCAGCTTTCCAGCTCCTGCTGTTTATGCTTAGCCAGAGAGGGTTTGAAATCCGTACCGATTATAGAATGAGTCTCATCATCAACACCCCACACCATATAGGCTGTAGGCTTTCCAAGCAAAGCAGCCGAATTTGCCAGTGCCGAGATATACTCTCCGAGTTCTTCTGGTTTTATTGCATTATGCTTAAATTCTGCCCACTCAGTCTCTTTCGGCAATGAAACCAGCTCTTTCAGCAAAGAACGAAAACCGACTTCCTCTTTAGAAACAGACATTTAAGCACCGAATAATAGCTATACCAAGTCATAAGGATATGGCTTTAGACTGCCCATGGCAATGTCCCACATCACATCGCCTGATTTTGAGGACAGCCAGTGGAAAGTAAACTCAATGAACACCCTGCCCCCTGCTGGCATAGCCTGACATTCAAGGATGCTGCTGATATTGCGGCTAAAGATAGCGTGTATAGGAATGTGTATATAAATCTAGAAACATTAAAATAAAAGCATTTATTATTATAATATTAGGTCATTGACGGTACTCCTGTGATCGCCTTGCTGCCCCTGAATCCTTCCCCCATGCAATAAACCATACCGCCCCATGGCAACCCGTTATGTCACCCTGTGGCCAACTCATGCCGACCCAGACCGCGAATATGCTCAGAAATAACCGGCTTCCTGTTGCTTGCATCTTCTGGCAACCGGCAGACTCTGCTTAACAGGATGGCCGTGCGAAGCGGGGCTTCTGCGAAACCTGTTCTCCTCATCAGAAGTAATAGCCGATATTCACGTTAGTGCGGAAATACCATTTGCCGCTGCCCTCAGACTGAGTGCTGGTCCAGCCGGTAGCGTTCAGCGCGCCGCCCCACGGATTGACGTTCTTCGCCCAGCTGAGATCGACCCAGAACATCACCGGCAGCGCAAAAACCTGCACGCCGAGGGTGTTCATCTGCGAATCCTGCCAGCCGCTTTTGTCTTTCCACAGCACGCTGTAGTCGTTATAGAAACGCAGCTTCGAGACGCTCCCCCACTTCACATCGACGTCACGAGCCAGGTTGAGCGACGCGGTGGTGGCCCTCGCCGGGATCAGGTAGGCCGGAGTCAGGCCGTTGCCACCCATCAGAATCGTATCGTCGCTGACACCCGCCGGATTCTTCGGATCGTACTGGTAGCGAATCAGCTGCGAGGCGAACTGCCACGGCCCGTTATGCAGCATCCCGTGAACTCCTGCCGCCCAGAAGGTACCGTCGTCGTCAGTTTCACGGTTGTGCAGGCGCGCCAACGCCAGCGAACCACCCAGCTCGTTGTTCCAGCCGCCGCCGTGGAAATCACGCGCGATACGCACGTTAACCTGATCGCGCTTTTCATTATGCTGCTGATGCTGGGTGGGGTAGATCGTGTTTTTCAGACGATCGTAATCGCCGACATCCGGCGCGTAGCGTAAATTCTCCGGCACCATCCACGGAAAATAAGCCACATCCAGCGACCAGTAATTATCGTGATATTGATAGTTGACGCCGCTGCCGGCGCTGACGCCAAAGCCTAAATAAAACGGTATACCGTACGACCAGCCAAATTGCGGATAGGGTTCAAGGCCAAAAGGTTTGCCGGGGATACCGAGCGTAATATTGTTATTATCATTTAAACGATACCCCACATAGGCCCTGTCGACGGCATATTTATGGTGATCCTGGAACCAGAATCCGGCATCAAAGAAATAGTTATTATAAAAGCCGCTGCTGTCGATACGAAAGGTATCAAAACGCAGATGCGGCGGGTGGCGATAATTACTGCCCTTCCAGTCTTCATAGCGATAATTGGCCCGCAGCGCGCCGCCGAAATCCAGCCCGGCGAGATTGTCGGCACTGCGCCAGCCGATATGCGGAAACGGCTTGCCGTCGTCCGCCTGCGCCAGGCCGTTGACACTGGCGGCCAGCAGCAGCGAAAGAATTAATTTACGCATAGCACATCCCTCACTTTATATTTTAATAAGCGATAAAAGGCGTCGCCGCTTAATACCGGCGTATTTATTTTCGTTTCAACAGTGAAACTCTCGATTAAATAGCAAGATATTTATATTTTTGTTTCAAATGTGAAACCCTGTTTATTATTTGACAGAGGAAAAATCGCACGCAGAGTGCCAGGAGTCAAGGCACAAACCTTGAGCGATAACGCAATTTTATTATTCACTGCGGAATATATTCATATTTGTGGTACTGACACAAAAATATTCTCAAATATGAAACATAACTTGCGAAGTACAAATCACATTTCCCGGCGCGAGCATTTCGCGATATTCCTCCCGGGAGTCTCCAGGTTGGTGTCGTCCCAACAGCGAAGTCAGTGTACCCGCGCTGAGCAGGCTGGCCGCACCACGGTTAATCTGAAATAGCGCGATATCTGTCCCCAGACCGATTTTCATCTTTTCAATATAACTCTTATCGCCAAGGCCCCGTTTTTCCCTCTCCGCCAGGGGTCTACCATTAATGGATTCCCACAGAAACCTCATTTAAAACCGGAGAGTGTATGAAAGCGATCGCCATTACCCGCGCCGTAACTGAAGGCAGTAACATCCCATTTTTAAGCGACATTGAGCTACCGCTTCCGGTTGCTGCCGGGCATGACCTGCTCATTGAAGTGAAAGCGATTTCCGTTAACCCGGTGGATACCAAAGTCCGCGCCGGATTTACCGGCGATACCCCGCGCGTGCTGGGCTGGGATGCGGTTGGCATCGTAAAATCGGTCGGCGAGGCGGTGACGCTGTTCGCGCCGGGCGATGAAGTCTGGTATGCCGGTGCGTTGGGACGCGCGGGAAGTAATAGCGAGTTTCAGCTCGTCGACGAACGGATCGTCGCCTTAAAGCCGCGCTCACTGGATAACGCCTCTGCCGCCGCCCTGCCGCTGACCGCCATCACCGCATGGGAATTATTGTTCGACCGTCTTGGCGTGCAGGAAGGCGGCAATGCCGGGGACACGCTGCTGATTGTCGGCGCGGCGGGCGGCGTCGGTTCCATTCTCACGCAGCTGGCGCGCAAACTGACGCGCATGACGGTCATCGGTACCGCTTCGCGCCCGGAAAGCCAGAAATGGGTACTTGATGCCGGGGCGCACCACGTTATCGATCACAGCAAGCCGCTCAGTGAAGAACTGGCGCGGATTGGGGTCAACGCCGTGACGCACGTCGCCAGCCTCAACAAGACTGAGCAACATTACGCGCAGCTGATTGCCGCCCTCGCCCCACAGGGTAAACTGGCGTTGATTGACGATCCGGAAACCCTCGATGCTCGCCCGCTGAAGGCCAAAAGTATTTCGCTGCACTGGGAGTTTATGTTCACCCGTTCGATGTTTGAAACGCTGGATATGCTGGCCCAGCATCAGCTGCTGACCCGGGTGGCGGCGCTGATTGACGATAAGACCATCAAAACCACCCTCGGTGAGCATTACGGTCCAATCAACGCCAGCAACCTGCAGAAAGCGCACGCCCGACTGGAAACCGGACGCGCGGTCGGCAAAATCGTGCTGGAAGGGTTTTAAGATGACCAAAGATACGGTATCTGTCATTGCGGTTCTGAAAGCCAAACCGGGGAAAACGGCCGGGCTCAAGCAGGCGCTGAAAGCGCTGTTACTGCCGACCCGTCAGGAAGCGGGTAATCTGGATTACGCCCTGTTTCAGCTGCGCGATGCGCCGGACACCTTCTACATGCGCGAGTCGTGGCGCGGCCCGTCCGCGCTGGAGGCGCACATCGCCCAGCCGCACTTTCAGGCTTTTATCGCGCAAATGGACAGCCTGCTGGCGGAGCCGCTGCGCCTGGATTATCTGACGCCGGTTGAATAATCGCCTCAACGTTTGCGGGTTCCCTGCCGGGCGGGGAATCCGCCTCTTCTTGCCGCGTTCTTTTTTATCCCGCCTCTTTTTCCCTTTACGGTTTAACACTCTGAGCTAATCGCCTCACGCCCCGCGCTGACCAGGCTACGCTTACCGTTGCCGCCAAAAAGCAGGTCATCCCCTCCGAATCATCCAGCACGTTCATTCAGAAAGAGGTTTCGCTATGCAGATCAATGCTATTGGTACGTACTCCGCCAGCCAACCGCTGAAATCGATGGCTATCTCCCGCCGCGACCCGGGGCCCCACGATGTGCAGATTGCCATCGATTACTGCGGCGTCTGCCATTCCGACCTTCATCAGGCGCGATCCGAATGGGCCGGTACGCTCTATCCTTGCGTACCGGGACATGAAATCGTCGGCCAGGTGACCGCCATCGGCAATCAGGTCTCGGGATTCAACGTGGGCGACCTGGTCGGCGTCGGCTGTATGGTCGATAGCTGTAAACAGTGTGCAGAGTGCGAGGCAGGACTGGAAAACTACTGCGACCATATGATTCTCACCTACAACGGCCCCACGGCCGATGCGCCCGGACACACCCTCGGCGGCTATTCGCAGCAGATTGTGGTACACGAACGCTACGTGCTGCACGTGCGCCATCCGTAGGAACAACTCGCCGCCGTGGCGCCACTGCTCTGCGCGGGGATCACCACCTACTCTCCGCTGCGCCACTGGAACGTCGGGCCGGGGAAAAAAGTCGGTATCGTCGGTATTGGCGGGTTGGGGCATATGGGGATTAAGTTGGCCCACGCCATGGGCGCCTACGTGGTGGCCTTTACCACCTCGGAATCAAAGCGGGAAGCGGCAAAAGCGCTGGGCGCGGATGAGGTGGTGGTCTCGCGCAACGAGGACGAAATGGCCGCCCACGTGAAAAGTTTCGATTTCATCCTTAACACCGTGGCGGCGCCGCACAACCTCGATGCCTTCACCACGTTACTTAAACGCGATGGCACTCTGACCCTGGTCGGCGCGCCGGCCAGTCCGCATCCTTCGCCGGAAGTGTTTAATCTGATATTCCGCCGCCGTGCGATTGCCGGTTCGATGATTGGCGGGATCCCGGAAACTCAGGAGATGCTCGATTTCTGCGCCGAGCACGGCATCGTCGCCGATATCGAACTCATTCGCGGCGATCAGATCAACGAAGCCTGGGAGCGAATATCGCTTCGTGATCGACAGCGCGACGCTCGCCGGTTAAGTCCCGCGGCGAAAGGTGCGCCGCCACTCTGCCGGGCTGACGCCAAAGCGGGATTTAAACTGCTGGCGCCAGGTCACGGCGGAGCGGAAGCCAACGCTCTCCGCCACCTGCTCGACGGGCATATTCCCCGCTTCGAGCAGGAGTTGACTGCGCCGCAGACGTTCCATGGTCAGCCAGTCGGCAATGCTCATGCCGGTTGCCCTGGCGAAGTGACGCGTCAGCGTACGGCGGCTCATCGCCACCACCTGCGCCAGCGAATCAAGGTTATGCGGCTCGGCGATATGCTGCTGGAGATACTCCAGCAGGCCGTTAATCCGCGCGTCGCGGGTATTTTTCGGCACCGGCTGGGCGATAAACTGCGCCTGGCCTCCCTCGCGATGGGGCGGCACGATCATGCGTCGGGCAATCTGATTCGCCGCCAGGCTGCCAAAACGCTGGCGGATGATATACAGGCAGCAGTCGAGCGCCGCCGCCGTGCCCGCCGAAGTAATGATCCGCTGGTCATCGACGTACAGCGCATTGATATCCAGCTGCACCTGGGGAAACAACTGCTGAAACGCCTGCTCAAACTCCCAGTGGGTCGCCGCCCGTTTGCCATCCAGCAGTCCGGCATAGCCGAGAACAAAAGCACCAAGGCACAGCCCGACAATTTCAGCGCCGCTCTCCCTTGCCCGCACCAGGCTATCCAGTAGCGACTGGGGCGGCCGCTGATGCACCGCGCCCCAGTAAGGCACCACCACGATATCGGCCTGCTCAAGGGCGGTGAAATCGGCGCTGGCGTTGAGCGCAAAGCCATCGCGCGCGGTCAACAATCCCGGCCTTTCGGCGCAAATCTGCAGGTTAAAGCGTTTCGTTTCCGAGACGCTATCGCCAAACAACATACAGGGAACCGAGTAGTGGAAAGGGCTAAAGCCATCCACGGCGACAATCGCGACATCGGTGAGTTTCATGGTGCCCTCCGTTCCCTACAACCGGTTAAAAGAAAAGACTTTCCCCATCCTGCGGGATGCTGACCACATCGGCAATCTGATTATCCGCCACGTATTCGCGCAGCTCCTCGCGGCTCAGCAGGCAGTGGTTAACCGCTTCGAGATGGATAGCCACAATGTGTGCCTCCGGCAGGGTGAAATGCGCTTTCAGCACATCTTCTTTACCCATAATAATCGCTCCGAACCCAATCACGTGCGCGTAGCCGGCGTTCAGCACCACCACATCGGGATGCAGCCGCAGCATATCGGCCTCAATTTCAGGGCGCCAGAGGGTGTCGCCCACCAGCCATAGCGTTTTCTCCTGCGGATGGCGGAACACCACCCCGCAGGCTTCGCCCAGGCGCTCCGCCATGGCCGGTACGGCATAGGTACGGTCGCTGCCATGCTGCCCGGAAGTGGTCTTCTGTAAGCTGACGCCGGCAAACTCGCTTTCTGCCGACAGCAGGCGGATATCCTGAAATCCCTGTCCGCGCAGCAACCGGGCATCGCCGTCATGCTGGACAAAAACCGGCAGCGTTTTCGGGATCGCGGCGATCGCCGCCTCGTCCCAATGATCATCATGCGTATGGGTGACGATCGCCGCATCGACATCAATAATCGTTTCAAGGGAAAAAGGTAGCCCGACCAGTGGGTTACGCAACCCCGCGCGGGCAGTGCCCGGAAATCCCGGCCAGGCGCCGCGATCCGCCAGCATCGGGTCAATCAGGAATTTTTTCCCTGCATATTCAATAATCTGAGTTGAGTTACGGATATGGGTCATGTGCATGATGTTCACTCCTCTTCACGGTTATCTGGCGAACATCGTACGTCCCGCCAGCCTGGCGCAATATGGGCATTTGGGCAATGAACGATGAGATTGGGCCAACTTTCCGCGGTTGCCATCCGCCGCTGGCGATGGTCTCGTGGACGCTGGTTTTCTGAGGAGGTGGTGACGATGAAAAAGAGACTGACGCCGCTACGGCAGCTGTTCGCCGTACCACAGCGCGGCGGCAATGACCATCAACAGCGGCTCCAGCACCATGATAATCGCGGCGCTCGCCACCGCCGCGTACTTCTGCCCCTTCATTTGCAGGCCGAAACGCAGACTGGTGGCGATAACAATTCGACGTGAAAGCCGCGACAAAACGGCAGCAGCAGCGCCGCAAAAAAGAAGCGCAGCCCAGGGAAGGCGAAAACCGGCATCCCCGCGATGGCTTCGCGAGAAAATATCCACCCGCAGGCGGCGATAACCGTAGCGGCTACCAGCAGTAAATCCGCCTGACGCTGCCGGACCATATTCGCCTCTCCTTGTGTTGACGATTACCAGCCGGGAACCGCGCCACCGTTAAAGATAGTCTCTGCCGCTTTTGCCACTTCCGGCGACTGATAGGACTGCATAAATTCCTTCACGTTTTCCGCGTCTTTATTCTCTTCGCGGGTCACAATGATATTCACGTACGGCGAGTTTTTATCTTCAATAAAAATCCCGTCATGCACCGGCGAGAGCCCGGTTTGCTGCAGATAGGTGGTGCTGATAATCGCCACATCCACTTTCGGGTCGTCCAGCACGCGCGGCAGCTGCGCCCCTTCCAGCTCCATAATGTTCAGGTGACGCGGGTTGGCGGTAATATCGACCGCCGTAGGCAGCAGGCCAGTCCCCGCCTTGAGGGTAATCAGCTGCTCTTTTTGCAACAGCAGCAGCGCGCGGCCGAGGTTAGTGGGATCGTTCGGAATGGCGATTGTCGCCCCGTCTTGCAGATCGGCCACCGATTTTATTTTGCGCGAGTAGCCCGCCATCGGGAACACGAAGGTGTTGCCGACCGCCACCAGATGGTAGCCGTGCGCTTTATTATCCTGTTCGAGGAATGGCCGGTGCTGGAAGACGTTAGCATCCAGATCGCCGGCGTTCGTCGCTTCATTAGGCAAAAGCGAACCGCTGAAGCCCACCAGCTCGACCTCCAGACCATATTTCTCTTTGGCGACCTTTTTAGCCACTTCCGCCACATCCTGTTCCGCGCCGTTGATAACGCCGACTTTAATGTGTTTCGCATCGCTGCTTTTCTGGTCGCAGCCCGCCAGCAGCAGGCCCGCCAGCACTACGGCGGCAGCTGTCCGTAAACGCAATTTCATCATTTTTACCCTGTCAGTCCATAGAAGCGGTTATTATTTTTCGTGCGAAACTATAACGATTTTATGGCCAGGTTTTAAACTGCAAAAACGGCAACCGGAAATAAAATCATCTACCGGTATTTGGCTTCATGCGCCAGCAGCCCGGCTTTACGCAGGTATCCTCACCGGCGTCGCCACTCGCCAGGCGTGACGCCATACAGCTTTTTAAACGCCTTCGAGAACGAGGCCTGCGACTGGAACCCACAGCGCCCGGCAATCACCTCAAGGTTAGTCTGCCGCTCCACGCGCAGCAGGCGCGCAGCCATCGCCATGCGCAGCTGCGAAAGCCAGGCCTGCGGCGTGAGGTGATACGCGCGGGCAAAGTGCCGGGCGAAGGTGGCGCGCGATAGAAAAGCGCGGGCGGCCATACTCTCCAGCGTCCAGGGCTGCTCCGGCGTCTCCAGCACCGCGAAAACAGCGGGCATCAGCCGTTCATCGCTCATCAGTCGCAGCAGCCCTTCCGGCGGCGCTTCGCTGCCCAGCAGCGTGCGCAGCAGCAAAACCAGCAGCGTGTCGCCGAGACTGCGCACGATAGCGCCGCTGCCGGGCCGTGCCATCAGGCTTTCCCGTACCAGCACATTAAGCAGCAGCTCCAGCTCCGGGCACGCCGCGCGCTCGTCGGTATGCAGATGAATCAAGTCCGCCGGTTCCGCAAATAACCAGCTGACGTGCGGTCCGAAGTAAAATTCGCCGCACAGCATCTCCAGCGCATCCTGGTCGGTACCGGTTCGGACCTCGGTCAGAGTGCCGTTAAAGCGGTGGGCGACGGGCAGGATCTGCCCCCACTCCACCAGGCTTTCCATCAGATGCGGCGAGCCGTGCGGGAGCAAGATGACATCTCCCGCCCGCATCTGCCGGGTTTGCTTGCCGACCGTCAGCCGCCCCTCGCCGCGTAACACAAAATGCCAGGGCACCACGCCGCTGCGCATCTGTTCATGACCAGCCTGCCAGCGACCGCCAAACCGGCAGTGGAGATTGACTTCGCAGCGCGGCGCCAGCAGCGCCAACAGATGACTGAGACTGTCCATGCCACTCCTGAGACGATAAGACAAAAAAATGAGACGAAGAGCCTCAGTCTAGCACGCCGCATCCTCCTAAGATGTCGCCATTGCCACATCACACCCTCACCAAAACAGGAGCACACCATGAGCCGTTTAGCTGATATTCGTGAACAAGACGTCACCGGTAAAGCCGCAGAAATTTTCGCCGCGATCAAAAAAGCGATGGGGAAAGTGCCCAATGCCTATCTGACCATTGGCGGTCATTCGCCGGCGGCATTGCAGCAGGCACTGGCGCATAACGCGATGCTGAGTAAAAGCAGCCTGAATGCCAAAGAGCTGGAAGCGATTAACCTGGCCGTGAGCGAAGCCACCGGCTGCGATTACTGCCTGGCGGCGCATACATTAATGGCGAAAAAAGCGGGTTACAGCGGCGAGCAAATCCGTGCCCTGCGTCGCGGCGAATATGCGGAAGATGCCCGTCTCGATGCGCTGGCGAAGTTTGTCCAGACCCTGGTGCGCACCCGCGGCACGCTCCCGGAAGCCGAGGTCAGCGCACTGCGTAACGCTGGCTTCAGCGACCAGCAGGTGATTGAGATAATCAGCGCGGTGAGCGCCATTCTGTTCACCAATATGGTGAACCGGGTGAATGATACGGTCGTCGACTTCCCGAAAGCCGATTAACCCGCCACGTCGCCTGTTTACAGCCCCAGCTCGCTCAGCCCCGGATGGTCATCGGGGCGGCGCCCCTGGGGCCAGTGGAACAGGCGATCCCGCTCGGCAATCGGCAGATCGTTAATGCAGGCGTAGCGGGTATGCATCAGGCCATGCTCATCAAACTCCCAGTTCTCATTGCCATATGAGCGAAACCAGTTGCCGCTGTCGTCACACCATTCATAGGCGAAACGCACCGCAATGCGGTTATCGTTCCACGCCCACAGCTCCTTAATCAGCCGGTAGTGCTGCTCTTTTTGCCATTTTCGCGTCAGGAAGGCGATGATTTCCGCGCGTCCATGAACAAACTCGCTGCGGTTGCGCCACCGGCTGTCGGCCGTATAGGCCAGCGCCACTTTTTGTGGGTCGCGGCTGTTCCAGCCATCTTCGGCGGCGCGAACTTTTTGCTGCGCGCTTTCCCGTGTAAACGGCGGCAGCGGCGGACGAACGTCGGTCATGGTCATTCTCCTTCTCCTTTGAGGGTTAACTGTTGTTGTAGCCGCAGGTTTTCCTGCTCCAGCGCCTGGATACGCTGCTGCAGCGTCTGGCTATACTCCGCCACCTGGCGGGCGCTGTAGCGCGGCGTTATGTGCTGCGGGCAGTTCCAGTCAAACGCCTGCAGTTGAAAGCGGAACAGGCGTTCCACTCGGGCGTGGTCATTGTCCAGCGTCAGTCGGGCCAGCAGCCCGGGGTCATCGTCCTTCGCCAGCACCTCGATGGTGGCATAGATTTTCAGCCTGGCGCGGCGCGGATAAT
The DNA here is from genome assembly GCF_002806725.1 of Raoultella sp. T31. Lineage (NCBI taxonomy): Bacteria > Pseudomonadati > Pseudomonadota > Gammaproteobacteria > Enterobacterales > Enterobacteriaceae > Klebsiella > Raoultella sp. T31. Next base: position 9,462 of record NZ_PIBO01000055.1, on the reverse strand, counting down.
CCATCAAAAACAGGCAGGCACGGTTGCTGCCGCGCAGGTTGCCGGTGGTGATGTATTGCCGGTTGCCGCCAAAATCCGCCATCGCCAGCGTGGCGTCATCCAGCAGATGGAGAAACCCCGGCGGCCCGCCGCGATGCTGAATATAGGGCCAGCCGGTTTGCGATAGCGTTGCCAGATAAAAACTGTCGCGGGTGACGATCATCTCCTCTTCGCTGGCGCCGAAACGTTCTCCCCTGCGCGGGCGATACGGCGACTGCCACAGCTTATCGCTCCCCATTTCATGTTGAACGTCCATCACATCAGGCGTGATGGCAATATCGAGAAAGTCCCCCGGCATAGCTCCTCCGAACGCGCGGTTACTGCGCTCATCATGGACTCTGCCGCCATAAATGATAATACTGCGATACTGACAATCATCTTTCCGGAAAACGGGATAATCATGGATCGCTTGAGCGCGATGGCGCTACTGGTAAAAGTGACTGAACTGGGCAGCATGTCGGCGGCGGCGCGGGCGCTGAATATGCCGTTGACCACCGTCAGCCGCCATATTGCCGAGCTGGAAAGCACGCTCGGCGTGCGCCTGCTGCTGCGCACCACCCGCAAGCTGACGCTGACCGATGCCGGTATCGATTATGTCGCCGCCGCGCGGCGCATTCTCGAAGAGGTGGACCAGGCCGAACGCCAGGCGGCGGGCGAATATCAGCAGCCGAAGGGCGAACTGACGATCGCGGCGCCGACGATGTTTGGCCGTCAGCATGTTTTACCGGTTGTGACCGCTTTTCTCGCACGTTACCCACAAATTCGCGTCCGTTTACTGCTCAGCGATCGCAATGCCGACCTGGTCGACGAGCATATCGATCTCGCGGTGCGCATTGGTACGCTACCGGATAGCGCCATGGTTGCCACCCGTCTGGGCGAGATGCGTATCGTGACCTGCGCCCACCCGGCGCTGCTGGAGAAACACGGATACCCGCAGCGCCCGCGTGAGCTGAGTACGCTGCCAGTCATTCGTATTGAATCACCGATGCCCTATCGCGGCTGGCGGTTTAAGGCGACGATGGCGGAAGACCGGCACGTGACGCTGCAACCGGTACTGTGTGTGACTACCCCGGAGAGCGCCGCCGACGCCGCGCGACTGGGGGCTGGCGTAGCGCGCCTGCTGCACTACCAGGCCATTGATGGCCTGACGAGCGGCGAGCTGACGCTGATACTGGAGGCGATGGAACCGGAACCTGCGCCGGTACATCTGCTGTATACCGCGCGCGGGCTGGTGCCTCTTAAGCTGCGGAAATTTCTCGATTTCGCAGCCCCCGTGCTGCGCCAGGCGCTGGCAGGCATCGCGGCAACCCGCTAGCTGGCGACGTCTTTCCGCCGCCATCGGCAAAGGTGGCGGTGAAACGACGATGAAAATGAGCCTCGCTAGCCATCAGCTATCCGTTTGCCCTGTTTGTCGGCGAGTAAAAAAACCGTCCGACCCGTTAACAACGAATCAGTAATAAAATATTCCAGTTTTGTTACTGCTTCGCTTCCCGACCTGCCTGCAAATCTCTTCTTATCTGTTCAGCGTTAATCGTGATAACCTTCACATGATTGGAATAATTAATTCCTTAGAATCTGTCTCCACTGTGATTGATGAGGTTTTCGTATGAGTATCGACCTGAGCGCGCTGCTGACCGAGCGCCGCAATGCCAATAGCGCCAATATAGACACCCTGTCCACCGTCGAGATGCTGACGGTCATTAACCAGGAAGACCAGCAGGTGGCCCACGCGATCGCCCCCTACTTACCGCAAATCGCTCAGGTCGTGGATAAAGTGGCCGCGGCGTTACAAGCTGGCGGGCGCCTGATTTACATTGGCGCCGGCACCTCCGGCCGTCTGGGGATCCTCGATGCCAGCGAATGTCCGCCGACTTTCGGTACTCGCCCCGAGCAGGTGGTCGGGGTTATCGCCGGCGGCCATAAAGCCATTCTGAGCGCCGTGGAAAATGTGGAAGATAACAAAGCGCAGGGCGCTATGGATCTGCAAAATCTTAACTTCAGCAATCGCGATGTGCTGGTTGGCCTCGCCGCCAGCGGACGCACGCCGTACGTCATTGGCGCCATGGAGTATGCCCACAGCCAGAACGCCTTCGTCGCCATCATCAGCTGTAACCCGCACGGTGAAATGGCCCGTCTGGCCGATGTAGCCATCACCCCGGTGGTGGGCCCGGAAGTGGTCACCGGTTCTACCCGTCTGAAGGCGGGAACCGCGCAAAAGCTGGTGCTGAACATGATCTCCACCGGCGCCATGATCCGCGTCGGTAAGGTGTACAGCAATCTGATGGTTGACGTTGAAGCGACCAACGCGAAGCTGATTGAGCGCCAGGTATCGATCGTGATGGAAGCCACCGACTGCGATCGCGCCCGCGCGCAGGCCGCGCTGGATGCCTGCGGTCGCCACTGTAAAACCGCCATTATCATGGTACTGGCGAATCTGAGCGCCGCAGAAGCGACATCCCTGCTGGCGAAAAATAACGGTTTTATCCGCAAAGCGCTGAGCAATACCTAAGCGCCGACAACCAGGTAGCGTGCCATGGCAAAAATAAATAAAGAGATGATAGCGCGGATCCTTACCCATGTTGGCGGGGCCGGAAACGTCGCCCAGGCGGGGAACTGCATGACCCGTCTGCGTTTAACCCTCCGTGATGAACAGCTCGCCGATAGCGCCGCCATCCGTCAGATTGAAGGGGTGATGGGGGTTATCGTCAGCGATGAGCAGTTTCAGGTGGTGCTCGGTCCCGGTAAAGCGCAAACCGCCGCGGAAATGATGAACGCACTGCTGGAAGAGGCGCAGGCCGACGCGCCGTCTCTGGCGCAGGTGGCGGCAGAGAAAAAACAGGCGCTGAAAAGCAAGCAAACCAGCGGCGTGCAGAAGTTTCTCGCCAGATTCGCCACTATTTTTACCCCGCTGATTCCCGGTTTTATCGCCGTCGGCCTGCTGCTCGGCTTCGCAACGCTGGCAGAACAGATGTTCGTGCTGGAGAATGCCCATCCCAACGCCTCGCTGGTGGCGCTGATCGGCTACATGAAAGTCTTCAGCAAGGGGATGTTCACCTTCCTGAGCATCCTGATTGGCTATAATGCGCAGAAGGCGTTTGGCGGCTCCGGAGTCAACGGCGCCATTATCGCGTCGCTGTTCGTCCTCGGCTACAACCCCGAAGCCACCAGCGGATTCTTCTCCGGGATCAGCACCTTCTTCGGTCACGGCATCGACCCGCGCGGCAACATTATCGGCGTACTGATTGCCTCGATTCTCGGCGCGTGGGTAGAAAAACAGGTACGCCGCGTGATGCCAGCCAACCTCGATATGATTCTGACCTCGGCAGTCACTCTGCTGATTATGGGCGCGGTGACCTTTACGGTGATTATGCCCATCGGCGGCTGGCTGTTTACCGGGATGTCGTGGCTGTTCCTCCATCTCAACGGCAACCCGTTTGGCTCCGCGGTGCTCGCCGGTCTGTTCCTGCTGGCGGTAATGTTCGGCGTCCATCAGGGCTTCGTGCCGGTCTATTTTGCGCTGGTCGATGCGCAAGGATTTAACTCGCTGTTTCCGATTCTGGCGATGGCGGGAGCCGGGCAGGTCGGCGCCGCGCTGGCGCTGTACTGGCGGGCAAAGCACGGCTCGATGCTGCGGACCCAGATTAAAGGGGCGATTATTCCCGGCTTTCTCGGTATCGGCGAACCGCTGATTTACGGCGTCACTCTGCCGCGGATGAAGCCGTTTATCACCGCCTGTATCGGCGGTGCCTGCGGCGGCTTTTTCCTCGGTCTGGTCGCGTGGCTGGGCCTGCCGGTGGGGCTGAATACGGTCTTTGGCCCTTCCGGCCTCGTGGCGCTGCCGCTGATGACCTCTGCGAGCGGGATCTACGCCGGCATGGCGGTTTACGCCGCGGGCCTGGCCGTTTCCTATCTATGCGGTTTCGTCTTTACCTGGCTGTTCGGCAGTAAAAACGTCGATTTGAGCTAGCATCGAATCGACCCAGGGCCCGGCCATCGCCACCGCGCCGGGCCCCACCATTTCCTGCCCGCCTCTGCGCATCAGCGCATGCTATGATGCGCCTTTTGCGCTATTTCATTCGAGGATAAGATGGGCTCCAGCAAAAAAGGGATGCTGAACGTACTGATAGCCGCGGTGCTATGGGGCAGCTCCGGCGTTTGCGCGCAGTACATTATGCAGCAAAGCCAGATGTCATCGCCGTTTCTGACCATGACGCGTCTGCTGTTCGCTGGCCTGATTCTTCTGATGCTCTCTTTTGTCCACGGCGACAAAATTTTCCGCGTCCTGCAAAAGCGCCAGGATGCCTTAAGCCTGCTGTTCTTCTCGTTGTTCGGCGCGCTGACCGTGCAGTACACCTTCCTGATGACCATCGAGAAATCGAACGCCGCGACCGCGACGGTACTCCAGTTCCTGTCGCCGACCATTATCGTCGCCTGGTTTGCGCTGGCCCGCAAAACACGACCGGGGCCGCTGGTGCTGGCGGCCATCGGGACCTCGCTGGCGGGGACGTTCCTGCTGGTCACCCACGGCAATCCCACCACGTTGTCCATTTCGCCGTCGGCGCTACTCTGGGGGGTGGCGTCGGCATTTGCCGCCGCGTTTTACACCACCTGGCCGTCAACGCTCATCGCCCGGTACGGCACCCTGCCGATCGTCGGCTGGAGCATGCTGCTGGGCGGGGCAATGCTGCTGCCGTTCTACGGCGGCCAGGGCGCCCACTTTGTCGTCAATGGCGGTCTGCTGCTGGCTTTCTTCTATCTGGTGGTGATCGGTACGTCGCTGACCTTCAGCCTCTATTTAAACGGGGCACAAAAAATTGGCGGCGCGAAAGCGGGGATTCTCAGCTGCGCCGAGCCGCTGAGCAGCGCGCTGCTGTCGCTCATGCTACTGGGCATCACCTTTACGCTCCCGGACTGGCTCGGTACGCTGCTGATTCTTTCCTCCGTGGTGCTGATAGCCGTGGATTCCCGACGCCGGGTTCAGTTAACGTAGAAAGCAAGCATCGGCTTTTAAACAACTTAACTGCCTGATAATTTGCGTGTTTCGCATCCTGCGCATATACATATAGTTGACTGAAGCGACTTTTTGAGGAGAAGCGTCATGAAAGCGTGTTGGATATTGTGCGTGGTTACGACCCTCAGCGCGACGGCGGCCTGGGCCGAATCACCGCTGAAAAGCCTGCAGTTCGAGCAACAAAAGCAACTGGTGTTAAAAGCGGTGAAGGCAAAATGCGCCCCGCAGGCCACCCTGAGCGATACCGATTTTGCCAATAAAATCCTCGCCTCTCAGCAAAATCAGGAATATGTCCGGCAGGCCACGCTGGCGAAAGAGCGGAATAATCAGAAGGGTTATCAGGCAGCTATCGATAAAATCAGCTGCCCGAAAACATCATCGCTTTAGCGTCGCCGCCAACGCTTCCCGCCGAATGTCACCAGCGCAGCGGCGACGCTGAAGCCGTGCGCCCGACAGGGTTCAGCAGGCGCTCAGCGTTTCGGAATAATTAAATCGCCGCGCAACATGCTGTCACTGAGCATCTGGTTTTTTTCCGTCAGCCAGCTGACGATGCGCGCCGCCATGGCGTCCATCGAATACTCAATGGCCGGAATGGTCGGAATACCGGGCAGCTGTAACGATCCAGCCAGACTGAACACCATGACTTTTTCCGGCACCGCCCGGTTGAACGCCAGCAGCTGCGGCACAATGTGCTGAGCCTGTTGCTCATCAGCAACCAGTAACGCATTGAAATTTAAGGTTGTCGCATTGTTGACCAGCTCTTGTACCGCCACTGACGGCGACGTACTGTCGAGGAATACCAGGTTGCGATTAAACGGCAGGAAATTTTTTTCCAGCGCATGTTTGTAGCCCAGCAAAACCTCGTCGGCAAAGCCGCTTCCTTCAGGATGAATTAACGCAATCTGCCGGCGCCCCTGGCTAATCAGGTAGTTACAGGCCGTTTCCGCCGCAAATGCGTGGTCAAACTGAATATTGTTCACCCCATCGCTTTCCAGGCAGTCAATCAGCGCCACATCCGGCCGGTCGATGTTTAATGGAAAGCGCGCGCCGATGATCAACACATCATCGCACAGGCCGCAGCTGAGCTCTTCGAGGGCGCTCATCACGCCAGCGCGGGTGTTGGCAAAACGCAGCAGCAGATGCTTCTGATGCAGACTCAGCTGTTTTTCCAGGGCATACAGATAGCTGGTCGTTTGATTAATATTGTCCTGGGCACAAATCACGCCGATACAGCCGGTGCTCTGGCTAAGCAGCGACTGGGCTATCATATTGGGCCGGTAGTTGAGTTCTTCTGCCGCCTGCAGTACCGCCTGACGGCTGGCCTCTTTGACTCCGCGCGAACCGCTCAACACCCGAGAGACGGTGGCTTTGGACACCCCTGCTAAACGTGATACATCATTGATTGTAGACATCATTATCCCCTGACAGAGCCCGTCCAATCCCTGTACATCCCCGGCCCTGAATCGCTTCAATTATAACCTTCGCCAGTATATCCGTTTCCATTTTCATTTGGAAACCGATTTTCCATTTCATGGAAAAACATCGCCAAACTGGCCGAAATCTGTGAGCAAAATCCAATTAATTAGCGCCATAAGGGGAAGATCTTGACAGTCATCACAGTTCTGTTTTTTATGAATGGAAACCGGTTTCCGTCTGATATCAAATCATCCACGCAATAACTTTTTACATTTTGAGGATGAGTGTCGATGTACAAGATCATGCTGTGCTGCTCTGCCGGGATGTCCACAAGTTTACTGGTCAGGAAGATGGTCGACGTGGCGAAAGAACGTAACCTGCCGGTGCAGATTGACGCCTACGGCGTTTCCGAATTTGACATGCAGTTTCCGCGCTACCAGGTAGTGCTGCTCGGTCCGCAGGTGAAATACATGTTGAAAACGTTGTCAGAAAAAGCCGCCTCCCTGAATATTCCGGTCCAGCCCATTAATACCATGGACTACGGGATGCAACGGGGAGATAACGTCCTGGATTATGCGCTGTCGCTGATTCATCCGGCGCAATAAGAGGTGTGCAAATGAGCTCTCCGTATCAGTCCATGATTGCCGTGATCGAGCAATCTATTACTCCGCTGGCAGGACGCCTTGGGCAGCAGAAGTATGTTATCGCCATTCGCGATGGCTTCACTGCCGCATTGCCGTTTATGATCATCGGCTCTTTCATGCTGGTATTTATCTTTCCTCCCTTTTCACCGGACACCACCAACGGGTTTGCCCGCGGCTGGCTGGATTTCTCGCAGCAGTACCGCGAACAGCTGATGCTGCCGTTCAATCTGAGCATGGGGGTGATGACCTTCTTTATCTCCGTCGGTATTGGCGCCAGTCTGGGACGCCAGTTTCAAATCGACCCGGTGATGTCCGGCCTGCTGGCATTTATGGCCTTTTTACTGGTAGCGGCCCCTTATGCCGACGGTAAAATCTCAACGCAGTACCTGTCAGGTCAGGGGATCTTCACCGCGCTGATTACCGCCATTTACTCCACCCGCGTCTATGCGTGGCTGAAACAGAACAACATCACTATTCGCCTGCCGAAAGAGGTGCCCACCGGCGTCGCCCGTTCGTTCGAAATCCTGATCCCGGTACTGGTGGTGATTGGCACCCTGCATCCGCTGAATCTGTTTCTTGAAGCCCAGACCGGTATGATTCTGCCGCAGGCGATTATGCACCTGCTGGAACCGCTGGTATCGGCTTCCGACTCCCTGCCCGCGATTCTGCTTTCCGTGCTGATGTGCCAGATTTTCTGGTTTGCCGGGATCCACGGCTCGCTGATTGTCACCGGGATTATGAACCCATTCTGGATGGCGAACCTGTCGGCCAACCAGGCGGCTCTGGCAGCCGGCGCCGCACTGCCGCACGTTTATTTGCAAGGCTTCTGGGACCACTATCTGCTGATTGGCGGCGTTGGCTCGACCTTACCGCTGGCGTTCCTGCTGCTGCGTAGCCGCGTGGCGCACCTGCGTACCATCGGCAAAATGGGTATCGTGCCGAGCTTCTTCAATATTAATGAACCAATCCTGTTTGGCGCGCCAATTATCATGAACCCGATGATGTTTATCCCGTTCATTTTCGTTCCGATGATCAACGCCATCCTGGCCTATGGCGCAACCCGTCTTGGCTGGCTGACCCAGGTTGTCTCGCTCACGCCCTGGACCACGCCCGCTCCTGTCGGCGCCTCGTGGGCGGCTAACTGGACATTAAGCCCGGTCATCATGTGCCTTATTTGCATGACGATGTCAGCCGTTATCTACCTGCCGTTCCTGCGCGCCTATGAGCGCTCCTTAATGAAAACTGAAGTAGAAAAAGCAAAAAATACCGTACCGGTTGCCGAAACTGTCAGCCAGTAATCAGGGGAAATACCGCGGGCGCTGTATTTTCCGCAAAATTTAAATAATACAATATTATTATCTTTGAATAATGCGAAAAAGGAACTTTCGCTATATTCTTTAATAAAATCCAATCACCTCAGGTAATATTATGATTGTTCAAGAAGATGCGCTAATGGAAATTAGCGCAAATGCCGGTGAGGCGCGCCAGCCAATGACGTTAATTATGGTGCATGCTCAGGATCATTTAATGAATTCACTGCTGGCGCGTGAATTTTCAGAGGAATTAATTCATTTGTACCAGCGTTAATTTATATAAACCTTAAAAAACTGTACCCGAAATAAACACACCCGCTGACTCTGGCGGAATGGCTATTATCTGAATATATCCGTCATATTTCAAGCTGCATGTGCGTTGGCTGCGCTCGCTTACCGAATCACTTACCAAAGTAAGCTCATAGGGATTCACTCCCTTGCCGCGTTACTCGGCCTAAGGCCTCGCCCCTTACGGGGCCAGCGCAAGCGCTGTTCAAAACGGTTAACCGTTTTGTCCTGCAACTCGAAGTATTTAGGATAGATGAATTATTAAAAGCGAGATAATTATGAAAACTGTAACCATGCTGCCATTAGCAATGGCGGTCGTCGCCGCGCTGTGCCCAATTTCCGTACTCGGCCAGGAGTTTACTCAGGAACAAATTGACGCCATTGTGGCGAAAGCCGTCGATAAGGCGCTGGCGGATCGCCAGGCGAAAATTGATGCTGCCGCCAATAAGAAAGTGGACGTCATGACCAACCCGCAAACTACCGCCGCATCGCCGGATATGGCGATTCCGTTCGGCCTGAAGTTTAGCGGCTACGCCCGCTACGGCGCCCAGTTCCAGACCGGCGATCAGAAGTTCGTTGGCGTCGATGGCTCCTATAACGGCGCCTCGGCCATCGGCCGTCTGGGCAACGAAGGCAACGGCGGCGAGTTCCAGATAACCAAAGCCTTTAAGAGCAGCCAGGGGGCTATCTGGGATATCAACGTCATGTTCGACCACTGGAGCGACGAAGTTAACCTGAAAAAAGCCTACGT
>NZ_PIBO01000054.1:0-25409 GCF_002806725.1 Raoultella sp. T31 | reverse complement strand
CCCCGGGGAAATCCCGTTAAATCTCCAGCACATGTAGCCCGGGCAAGCGCAGCGCCCCCGGGGAAATCCCGTTAAATCTCCAGCACATGTAGCCCGGACAAGCGCAGCGCCCCCGGGAAATCCCGTTAAATCTCCAGCACATGTAGCCCGGGCAAGCGTAGCGCCCCCGGGAAATCCCGTTAAATCTCCAGCGCCAGTTTCGTACCCTGGGCGATGGCGCGGCGAGCATCCAGCTCCATCGCGACATCGCACCCGCCAATCAGATGCACCACTTTCCCTGCCGCGCGCAGCGGATCCGCCAGCTCGCGCTTCGGCTCCTGACCGGCGCAGATAATCACCTGATCAACACGCAATATTTGGACTTCGCCGCCGATTGTGACATGTAATCCCTCATCATCGATCTTCTGATAGCTAACTCCCGGGATCATGTTGACGCCGCGGGCCAGCAGCGTCGCCCGATGGATCCAGCCGGTGGTTTTCCCTAATCCATCGCCAGGTTTACTGGCCTTGCGCTGGAGCATCACAATGCGCCGCGGGCTTTTCTCTCGCTGCGGCCCTTCCGCACGCAGTCCGCCTGCGCTCTGCAGCGTGGTATCGATGCCCCATTCTCTGCAGAACGCGTCGATATTCTGGCTGGTAGCAACGCCAGGCTGGCTCAGGTACATCGCGGTATCAAAGCCGATCCCGCCGCAGCCGATAATCGCAACGCTCTGGCCCACCGGCGCCTTGTCGCGCAGGACATCGAGATAACTCAGAACTTTTGGATGCGTTATTCCGGCGATCTCCGGCATTCGCGGGGCGATCCCGGTGGCGAGGATCGTTTCGTCAAATGGCAGCAAGCGATCCGCCGTGACCTGCTGGCCCAGCTGCAGATTAACGCCGTGCAGATCCAGCATGCGCCGGTAGTAGCGCAGCGTTTCGTAAAACTCCTCTTTGCCGGGGATCTGTTTGGCGATATTAAACTGCCCGCCAATCTCCTGCTGCGCATCAAACAGGGTGACAGAGTGGCCGCGCGCGGCGGCATTGACGGCAAAGGCCAGACCGGCGGGGCCTGCGCCCACAACCGCCAGGCGCTTTGGCCCGGCAGCAGGCGTAACCGGCATCAGGGTTTCGTGGCAGGCTCGCGGGTTGACCAGGCAGGAGGTCACTTTCCCGGCGAAGATCTGATCCAGGCAGGCCTGGTTGCAGCCGATACAGGTGTTGATCTCATCGGCGCGCCCGCTTTGCGCTTTGGCAAGGAATTCGCCATCGGCAAGAAACGGGCGCGCCATTGACACCATATCGGCGTCGCCGCGGGCGAGGAGAGCCTCCGCGACCTGCGGATCGTTGATGCGGTTAGTGGTGACCAGGGGGATCGACACCGCGCCTTTCAGCTTCCGGGTGACCCAACTGAAGGCGCCGCGCGGGACCGGCGTCGCAATGGTCGGAATGCGCGCTTCGTGCCAGCCGATACCGGTGTTGATGAGGGTCGCGCCAGCCGCCTCGATAGCCTGCGCCAGTTCAATCACTTCCGGCAGCGTACTGCCGTCGTTGACCAGGTCGAGCATCGACAGGCGGTAGATAATAATAAAATCGTGGCCGGCTCGTTCGCGTACCGCACGCACCACTTCTACGGCAAAGCGCATGCGGCGGACGTAATCGCCGCCCCACGGGTCGTCGCGCTGGTTGGTGCGCGCGGCGAGGAACTCGTTGATTAAATACCCCTCTGAACCCATGACTTCGACACCATCGTAGCCGGCCTCGCGGGCCAGCTGCGCGCAGCGGGCGAAGTCGTCGATTAGCTGTAAGATCTCATCATGGCTGAGCGCATGCGGGGTAAAGCGGTTAATTGGCGCCTGCAATGCCGACGGGGCCACCGGCCGCGGCTGATAGCTATAGCGGCCGGTATGCAAAATTTGCAGGGCGATTTTGCCCCCTTCGCGATGGACCGCATCGGTAATGTGCCGATGGTGCGCGAGATGGCGGCTATCGTCGAGCACCGCGCCGCCAGCCATTGTGACGCCGGAGGCCGCTGGCGCAATTCCGCCGGTGACAATCAGCGCGACCCCGTGGCGGGCACGCTCGGCGTAGAAGGCCGCCAGTCGCTCTGCACCGTCGGCATGTTCTTCCAACCCGGTGTGCATGGACCCCATTAGCACACGGTTTTTCAGCTGGGTGAACCCCAGGTCGAGCGGGGCGAATAACGACGGGTAGTGGCTCATCATGGCTTCCAGTCTCTTATATGTAACATTATTGTTATGTGGTCGGATGAGTTACTAATTTAGCCGTCGTCAGCGAAAAGTGAAAAAGGGCGTGCGGTGATTGTGATGGGATTCAAATAACGATGGCGAGAATGTCCCCCTCCGCTGTGGGAAGGGGGCATGGGCAGGAATGGACGCTCAGGGCGCCGGAACGACAGGCGGGCGCCGCTCAAGGCCTGGTGCCTGCCACATCGAGGTGGTCAGCCCGCTGTCGACCAGCCCCAGCTGGTCGGCATAGACCGATTGCCATTTCTCCATCATCCCCTGGTACAGTTCGCGGTGTGCCGGATCGGGGGTAAACACCCGATGCCAGCTCACCAGCTTCTCGCCGGTGCTGGCCATATCGCTGTACAAACCGGCACCGGTCCCGGCGGCGATCGCGCAGCCCAGCGCCGTGGCTTCACGCACCACCGGGACCCGCACCGGCAAGCCGGTGACATCGCTGAGAATCTGGCTCCACAGTGCCCCTTTTGACCCGCCTCCGGCAAATACCAGGCTGTCGAAGGTCACGCCGGAAAAGCGGGATATTTGCGCCAGGTTGCAGGCGGAGACAATTGCCGCGTTCTCTTCCAGCGCGCGGAACAGAGTGGCCTTGTTGCATTTCTCTGGATCGATAGAAAGGTTAATAAACGACGGCGCGGCGTGATACCACTGCTTAAAGTGCATGGCATCAGAGAAGATCGGCATCACGCCGTGGGAACCCGCCGGGACGCGGCTGGCCATCTCTTCGAGCAGGGCATAGGCATCCACCCCCAGGCGTTCGGCAACCAGCTTCTCTTCGGCGCAAAACGCATCGCGGAACCAGCGCATGGTCAGGCCGGTGAAGAAGCTGATCGACTCGGCCTGCGCCATGCCGGGAATGACGTGCGGGTTGATGCGAATATTCATCTGCGGGTCGGTACGGACCTCCGGCAGATTCACCACCTGTTGCCAGAAGGTGCCCCCCAGCACCGCGCTTTGACCAGCGCGTACCACTCCCAGACCCAGGCAGCCGAGCTGCACATCGCCGCCTCCCATGACCACCGGCGTGCCTTCCCGCAGGCCGCTTTGCCGTGCGGCCTCTTTGCTCACGGCGCCGAGCAGAGTGCCGGTTTCTTTGACCGGGGAGAGAATATCGGCACGCAGCCCGGCCATATCGAGCAGCGCCGGTCGCCAGTCGCGGCTGAACAGGTCGAGCATGCCGGTGGTGCCGGCGTTGGAGGGATCGACGGCCAGTTCGCCGGAGAGTTTTGCCGCCAGCCAGTCGCTAATCATGGTGATGGTGGCGGCCTGACGGTAGATATCCGGGCGATGGTGGGCCAGCCACAGCAGGCGCGGCATGGCGCTTAATGCCAGCGTCTGGCCCGAGACGTCATAGACTTCAGATTCAAAATGATAATCATGGATCTCTTTAAGCTCCGCAACTTCACGGCTGGCGCGGGCATCGACGTTGGCGCAGGCCCAGATAGCCTCGCCGTTGCGGTCGTAAAGCACAATCCCCTCGCGCATGGAACAGCAGGCGACGGACTGAATATCGCCCGCCTGGAGGTGCGCGTTTGCCAGCGCCTGGCGGATACACTGGCAGGCCAGCAGCCAGTTGGTGGTAAGGTCAAACTCCATCGAACCGGGAACATTTTCCACGCTCAGGTGCTTCCATTCCGCCTGGCCGACCGCGACCTGGTGGCCGCTGAGATCGAAAATCACCGCCCGAATACTGCCGGTCCCGGCATCTAACGCTAACAGGTAACTCATGACATGCGCCTCGCGGTTGTTGCGCGGCGCAGGGCCGTCCGTCAGGAGGCCAGCGTGAGCACCGCGCGTGCTGTTGTCTCTTCCGTTACCAGGCCATTGATGCGTTTGCCCGTCAGGGCGGCATAAATCGCCTGCGCTTTTTCCGTGCCACCGGCAACGCCGACAATCGTTGGCAGCTGCGCCAGCTCGTCGAGGGTGACGCCGAGTAATTCCCGGTGAATCTCCAGATCCTCAACCCGCCTGCCGTCGGCTTGCAGGAAATAACCTAAAATGTCGCCCACCGCGCCTTTACGGGCGTACATCAACTGTTCGCCTTCGCTGATGTAGCCGGAGCGCAGGATAGTCGCGTCGCGGCGCTGGTCGATGGCGCCGATGCCTACGACCGCCGCATCCGCCGCGGTGGCCGCCAGGATCACATCCCGGACGCTCGACTCGCGCCGCAGAATGTCAGCCACGTCGGCCGAAGAGACCCGCAGCGGCGCCGGAATGATGCTGACGCGACAGGCGGCATCCAGCTGGCCGATACCGGTCATATAGGGGCCCACGCCGCCGGAAAGCGTCACCAGACGCACCTGCTGCGAACTGATAAACCCGCTCAGGTGCTGCAGACAGCTCATAGTGGCTTCGCCAAATCCCACCGCCAGCAGCTGTCCCGGTTCCAGTACCCCCATCAGCGATTGCGCCGCGCCGATGCCCAGTCGTGTATTCATCGGCGGGGTATTGAGCGCCGGCAGCACGCGGGCAATCTTCAGGTCAAAACGCTGTTGCAGCTCGGTTTCCAGCGCCAGACACCCTTCATAGCGGGAGTTGATCTGCACGCGGATCACCCCGGACTGGCGGCCTTTCTCCAGCAGGCGGGAGATCTTTAACCGCGGCAGCCCCAGGCGCTCGCCGATATCGTTCTGCGTCAATCCGTCGTGGTAATAACACCAGGCTACCCGTGCCACCAGCTCCTCTTCGGCTAACGCCAGGCCCGCGTAGCGGCTCTCTTCCGTAATGCGTTTTTCGCTCATAAAGTGAACTCTTATAAAAATTTAGATCATATGTTCGCTATTGCGCGGTCGGAAAGTGTGAGCCGCCCGGCAAAACCGATCTTTCATTGTTTGCAGGTTTTTTCCAACGATCTAAAGCATGAAATTGTGATCTTTGCACGGTTGTAAATATAGTTCACCGTCTACGCTTTTGAACATTATTAAATTAAAAAATCATTTGTTCATATGAGGCGCGATGATGAAGCCACTGCTCGAAGCCCGTCAGATTCGCAAACAGTTCTCCGGTATCGCCGTGTTAAAGGACATTGATTTCACGCTCTTTTCCGGCCAGGTGCATGCGCTGATGGGCGGTAATGGCGCGGGAAAATCGACGCTGATGAAGATTATCGCCGGGGTGGAAACGCCCGACGAGGGTGAACTCATTCTTGGTGGCCGCGCTTTTGCGCGTCTCAACCCAGCGCTGGCTCATCAGCTGGGCGTTTACCTTGTTCCTCAGGAACCGATGCTGTTTCCCAACCTGACGGTACAGGAAAATATTCTTTTCCGCCTGCCCGGACGGCCCGATAACAACGGGCGGCTGCAGGAGACGCTGCGGCAGCTGAACTGCCAGCTCAATCTGGAGGCGGTGGCCGGGACGCTGGAAGTGGCGGATCAGCAGATGGTGGAGATCCTGCGCGGTCTGATGCGCGATGCGCAGATCCTGATCCTTGATGAACCCACCGCCTCGTTAACTCCCGGCGAGACGGAGAGGCTGTTCCGTCAGATCCGCGCTCTGCAGGGGCTCGGCGTCGGTATTGTGTTTATCTCGCATAAGCTGCCGGAGATCCGTCAGATCGCCAGCCATATTTCGGTCATGCGCGACGGCGCGGTGGTGCTGAGCGGCGACACCGCGAGCTACAGCGACGCTGAGCTGATCGAGGCCATGACCCCCGGCGTGCGCGGACACGATCTCAGCGATACCCAGAAGCTATGGCTGGCGCTGCCGGGGAATCGCCGCACTCAGCCGCAGGATTTCCCGGTGCTGCGGGTGGACTCTCTGACCGGGGAAGGCTTTATCGATCTCAGTCTGGAGATCCGCGCCGGGGAGATCGTTGGCCTCGCCGGGCTGGTGGGATCCGGGCGCAGCGAATTTGCCGAGACGCTCTACGGCCTGCGCCCGCCACGAGCCGGTCGAATCTGGCTGGAAAACCGCGATATCAGTCGCGACAGCACGCGCGCGCGGCTCGCCAGCGGGCTGGTTTATCTGCCGGAGGATCGGCAGGTCTCAGGGCTGTTTCTCGATGCCCCGGTGCGCTGGAACACGGTGCTATTTAACCAGCCGTCGTGGTGGCAGCAGCGCCAGCGCGAAGCGGCGGTGGTGGAGCGCTACCACCGGGCGCTGGGCATCAAACTTAATCACAGCGATCAGACTGTGCGCACGCTCTCCGGCGGCAACCAGCAAAAGGTGCTGCTGGCCCGCTGTCTTGAAGCCAACCCGCTGCTGCTGATTGTCGATGAACCGACGCGCGGTGTGGATGTGTCCGCCCGGGCCGACATCTATCAACTGCTGAAAAGCGTCGCCGCGCAAAATGTGGCGGTGCTGATGATATCAAGCGATCTGGATGAGTTTGTCGGGCTGGCCGACCGGGTGGTGGTTATGCACCAGGGCCGGCAGAGCGGGGAACTGCTCCGACAGGCGGTCACCGTCGATCGCATGATGACCCTGGCCTTTGGAGGGCAGCCATGAAAACGTTACTGCGAAACCGCGAGCTGAGCGCGTTGCTGGCGATTCTGGCGCTCTTTGCACTGCTGATTGCGCTCAACCCCGCCTGGTTCAACCTGCAAATTCTGGCGATGATTTTTGCCAGTTCGCAAATCCTCTGCCTGCTGGCGCTGGGGGCGACGCTGGTGATGCTGACCCGCAATATCGACGTCTCCGTCGGCTCGACCGTCGGCCTGAGCGCGATTGCGGTCGGCGCCGCGCTCAATAGCGGCTACGGCCTGACCGCGGCGATTGGCTTTGCGCTGGCGATTGGTGCGCTGGCGGGGGCCTTTAACGGCCTGCTGGTGGTCGGTCTGCGTATTCCGGCGATTGTCGCGACGCTCGGCACCCTGGGGCTGTATCGCGGAATGATGCTGCTGTGGACCGGAGGAAAGTGGATCGAGGGGTTGCCCGATAGCCTGAAATCGCTTTCGGAACCGTTCTTTATCGGTGTGTCACCGTTGGGCTGGCTGGTGCTGGCGCTGCTGCTGAGCGGGGCCTGGCTGCTGGCACGTACCGCCTTTGGTCGCGATTTTTACGCCGTGGGCGATAACCTGGCCGCCGCGCGTCAACTGGGCGTCGCGGTCAACCGCACGCGGATGCTGGCCTTTACGCTCAACGGCATGCTGGCGGCCTGCGCCGGGATCGTCTTTGCCGCGCAGATTGGCTTTGTCCCCAACCAGACCGGCAGCGGGCTGGAGATGAAAGCGATCGCCGCCTGCGTGCTGGGCGGGATCTCGCTGCTCGGCGGGACCGGAACCCTCGTCGGCGCTTTTCTCGGTGCCTTTTTCCTCACCCAAATCGATACCGTACTGGTGCTGCTGCGGCTGCCGGCATGGTGGAACGACTTTATTGCCGGGCTGGTATTGCTGGGCGTGCTGGTGCTCGACGGGCGGCTGCGCCAGGCGCTGGCGCGGCATCAGCGGGCGCTGAAGTACAGCCGTTTTCAGCCTGGCAACAAAGGGGGAAAGCACGTCACCCCGTTCGAAAAACGTAAAAATAAAGAGGTGGCGTAGATGAAACTCAACTGGGAAAGCGCGCTGCTGGCATTACTGGTGCTGGAGATCCTGCTGTTTGGGGCGATCAATCCGCGCATGCTGGATATCAATATGCTGCTGTTCAGCACCAGCGACTTTATCTGTATCGGTATTGTGGCCCTGCCATTGACCCTGGTGATCATCAGCGGCGGGATTGATATTTCGCTCGGTTCCACTATCGGCCTGTGCGCCATTGCGCTGGGGGTGATGATGCAGGCGGGCTGGCCAATGAGCCTCGCGATCCCCCTGACGCTGCTGCTCGGCCTGTTGTGCGGGCTGCTGAACGCGGCGCTGATTCACTACACCGGCATTAGCCCGCTGGTGATTACCCTTGGCACCTTGTACCTCTACGGCGGCGGGGCGCTGCTGCTGTCGGGGATGGGCGGGGCGACGGGCTATGAAGGGATTGGCGGCTTCCCCGATAGTTTTACCGCCTTTGCCAACTTGACGCTATTTGGCCTACCGCTGCCGCCGGTGATGTTTGCCATCATCACCTTTTTCTTCTGGCTGCTGACCCATCGCGGGCGTTTTGGCCGCCACCTCTTTTTACTTGGACAAAACCCCAGAGCGGCGCGCTATGCCGCGCTGTCGGTCAACGGCATGCCGTACGTGCTGTATGGCCTGGTGGGCGTGGCGTCAGCCATTGCCGCGCTGATTCTGGTCTCCTATTTCGGTTCGGCGCGTTCGGATTTAGGCCGCGACCTGCTGATGCCGGCGCTGACCGCCGCCGTGCTCGGCGGGGCGAATATCTATGGCGGGTCGGGTTCGATACTCGGTACGGCGCTGGCGGCACTGCTGGTGGGGTACCTGCAACAGGGTTTACAGATGGTCGGCATCCCCAACCAGGTGTCGAGCGCGCTGTCAGGGGCGCTGTTGGTTGTGGTGGTGATGGGGCGTTCGCTGAGCCTGCACCGCGAATGGGTGCGGATGACCTGGCGGCGTCTTCTCTCGCGTAAAACAATCGGAGCATAACACGATGAAAGCAAAACATATCCTGCAAATCAGTGCCCTGGCGCTGGCCATGAGTGTCGCGGTGGCTCAGGCGGCAGACCGCATCGCTTTTATTCCTAAGCTGGTCGGGGTGGGCTTCTTTACCAGCGGCGGCAACGGCGCGAAAGAAGCAGGCAAAGCGCTTGGCGTGGACGTTACCTACGACGGCCCGACCGAACCAAGCGTGTCCGGCCAGGTGCAGCTGATCAACAACTTCGTCAATCAGGGCTACAACGCGATTATCGTCTCGGCGGTGTCGCCGGATGGCCTGTGTCCGGCGCTGAAGCGGGCGATGCAGCGCGGCGTGAAGGTCCTGACCTGGGACTCCGATACTAAACCCGAGTGCCGCAGCATCTACATCAACCAGGGCACTCCGCAGCAACTCGGCGGCCTGCTGGTTGAGATGGCGGAAAAACAGGTGACCAAACCCGCCGCTAGAGTGGCGTTTTTCTACTCCAGCCCGACGGTGACCGACCAGAACCAGTGGGTGAAAGAGGCGAAAGCCAAAATCGCAAAAGAGCATCCGCAGTGGGAGGTGGTAACGACGCAGTTTGGCTATAACGATGCCACCAAATCGCTGCAAACCGCCGAGGGGATCTTAAAAGCGTATCCGGATCTCGACGCCATTATCGCCCCGGATGCCAACGCGCTGCCGGCCGCCGCGCAGGCGGCAGAAAACCTCAAACGCCAGGGCGTGGCGATTGTCGGCTTCAGCACGCCAAATGTCATGCGCCCCTATGTTGAGCGCGGCACGGTAAAAGCCTTCGGCCTGTGGGATGTGGTGCAGCAGGGAAAAATTGCGGTGAACGTTGCCGATCGGCTGCTGAAAAAAGGCGATCTTAACGTTGGCGATAGCGTGGACATCAAAGATAGCGGCACGTTGAAGGTCGAGCCAAACAGCGTGCAGGGCTACCAGTATGAAGCGAAAGGCAACGGTATCGTACTGCTGCCGGAACGCGTGGTGTTCACCAAAGAGAACATCAATAACTACGACTTCTGATGGAGGATGAGATGGCAGATTTAGACGATATCAAAGAGGGGAAAGACTTCGGGTTTGATCGGCCGCAGAAGAATACGCTCTATACGTTGAAAGGCTGTGGCTCGCTGGAGTGGGGGATGCAGTCCCGGCTGGCGCGTATCTTTAATCCGCAGAGCAACCGTACGGTGATGCTGGCTTTCGATCACGGCTACTTCCAGGGGCCGACCACCGGACTTGAACGCATCGATCTCTCTATCGCGCCGCTGTTTGCTGAGACCGACGTGCTGATGTGTACTCGCGGCGTGCTACGCAGCCAGGTTCCGGCGGCCACCAACAAGCCGGTGGTGCTGCGCGCGTCCGGCGGTAATTCTATTTTAAGCGAGCTCTCCAACGAGTGCGTTGCCGTGGCGATGGAAGATGCCCTGCGCCTCAACGTCTGCGCGGTGGCGGCGCAGGTTTATATTGGCAGCGAATATGAACACCAGTCGATCAATAACATCATTAAGCTGGTGGATGCGGGCAACCGTTACGGCATGCCGGTGCTGGCGGTGACCGGCGTGGGTAAAGAGATGACCCGCGATGCTCGCTATTTCTCGCTCGCCAGCCGCATTGCCGCCGAGATGGGGGCGCAGTTCGTCAAAACTTATTTTGTCGAAGAGGGCTTTGAAAAAGTCACCGCCAGCTGTCCGGTGCCGATTGTGATCGCCGGGGGCAAAAAGCTGCCGGAACATGAAGCGCTGGAGATGTGCTGGCGGGCGCTTGATCAAGGGGCGTCCGGCGTCGATATGGGGCGCAATATCTTCCAGTCCAGCGCGCCGCGGGCGATGTTAAAGGCGGTGAAAAAAGTGGTCCATGAGAATATGAGCGCCCGCGAGGCGTATCAGTTCTGGCAGGAAGAGAAGCAGGGAGAGCGAAAATGAACGTGACGCTGGTGGAGATTAATATCAGGCCAGAGCGGGTGGCGGAGTTTCTCGACGTCTTTCGCGCTAACCATGAAGGGGCGCTGAAAGAGCCGGGCAACCTGCGATTTGACGTGCTGCAGGACCCGGAGGTGAAGACCCGTTTTTTTATCTATGAAGCCTATAAAGATGATGAGGCGGTGCTGGCGCATAAGAAAACCCCACACTACCTGGCCTGCGTGGAAAAGCTCGACGAGATGATGTCGGAACCGCGTAAGAAACGCAGTTTCGTGGGGTTATTGCCGGAATAGCCGTGCACCCTGGCCTGCGGGATCTCTGCGGCGAGCGGATTATCGCAGGCCATGCTTCTGGTGAGAGGGGAGTGCTTTAAACTTTCTTTTGTATCGTAGGTAGGGTTTACCGCAATGATAAACCGGACGGTGAGTGCATTATCTTCGCGATGCATTCAACGTATTAATATATTTTGCAATGAACTGTATATTAAAATATGAATTAGCGCTCCTGGCGGTCTGGTACAAAATAAATAAAGGTTTTGGGTTTGTTTTATTTGAGTTGTTTGTTTTTTTTGCATACATTCGGGGTTAGCCATGCTAATAGTAAGGATACTCGATGAAAGCCTCGGACTATTTAAAGATGAAGTTGCAGAGCGACAGACAGCTAGCGGTGTATGGACAACAGGGCGTAATCTCCACATGGAAAGCAATGAAGGGCATTGGTTCTGATATTTACTCCGGGGTTGAGCGGGTAAGCTGGTATTCTTCTTGTTTGCTCCCTCGCTACTATGATGTTTGCAATGAATTGGTTTCTGAAGAACAACGTATGCACAAGTCGATTCTTTCTGTTTTTCGCTATCATGACGTGATAGGTCATATGTTCTACCTCTATTTTGAAATGGTCATTAACGATAGCAAAAATGGCAATCAGCAAGGCACTGTACGATACGTTGATTCCAGAGTGACAGAAATTGCCACCAAAGTACCGGTTGGAAGGGCAACACGCTTTGCATTGGCTCTGTCTCTTGCGAAAGCGTTTTCCGCATCCGATTTAGTATCGGATGCCGTCATTAAGCGTCTGTCAAGACGCACACCGGCAATCGTCATGGCTCTTCAGCTCTTTGGTACTGAGCAAAAATGTGCTCTTGCCGCGCGACAACTAAAAACACTTGATCCAACGTATTACGCAATCCTTTACAATGCACAAGTTGAAATGTTGTATTACTTTATCGAGTCCATTCTTTCGGATATTATCAAAAAATATCAAATGCAATTCTATAATAACTATGATGAGCTTTATCATTATCTGAAGAGCCACTACCATGTTTAAAAGCTTGCTATCCATCCTCTTTACGGAAATTCTTTTCCCCGCTTGGGTATTTGCAAGCGCATTCCTTTTTCTGTATTTGGTTCCTGAATACTGGTTTATATTGACTGTCATTTCAGTCATTTTGTTGATTATCGTCCATCCGATTTTATTCGGGCGATTCGATAAGTACGATAAATAATTTCTACGAAAAGGATTTTTATGTCTAATCCAGCCTATTTATGGTTAACGGATGAAAATGGTTCACCGATGGTCGGCCCGTCGCTGGTATCAGGTCGTGAAGGGGCTATCGAGCTGAAATCGTTTACCCATAACGTCAATATTCCGATTGACGGCAATACCGGAAAGTTGACCGGCACGCGTATTCATATGCCGATTATGTTTCAGAAGGAATTTGACCGTGTCACTCCCATGCTTTACCGGGCGTTAAGTACCGGGAGAACTTTGCAATCTGCGATGTTCAAACTGTATCAGATTATTGAGGTCGGGTTAGAGCAGGAGTACTTCAATATTATTCTTGAAAATGTAAAGCTGACATCAATCACGCCGGATTTATACCCAGGGGCAGATACCGGAACGCATCTTGAAACGGTGCTTATGCGCTATGAAAAAATTACCTGGAAGCATTGCGATGGCAATATTATCTATACAGACTCATGGAATGAGCGTGCGACATATTAACCGTACAGGCAAACGGCATATGACATGAAGGTGAAAGTCGGGCAGTACCGCATTTGTCCGGTCGGTATGACGGAATGGCAGGCGTAAAAAGGCCCGGCGAACATCGTTTTCGCCGGGCTTTTGCTGACTATCTTCAGGCTTGCTCCACAGACACCCGCAGGGCTGCCAGCGCTTTACCCGCCGCTTTGATGACCTGTTCACACTGCTCAATCGTCAGCGTCAGCGGTGGTTCAATACGAATGGTTTTGGCATTATTCAACGTTCCGGCCACCAGCACCCGCTGGCGGAACATCTCGCTGGAGAAGTTGTAGCCGATTTCGTTATCCACGAACTCAATCGCCATCAGCATTCCTTTACCACGAACTTCATTCACCAGATCCGGGTACTCGCGGGCCAGTTGACGGAAACCGTCCAGCAGCAGATCGCCTTTCTGTTCCGCCTGGGCCGGCAGATTCTGCGTCAGCAGGACGTTAATGGTGGCCAGCGCCGCGGCACAGGCCAGCGGGTTGCCGCCGAAGGTGGTGGTGTGCAGGAACGGGTTGTCGAACAGCACTGAAAACACCTCTTCGGTCGCCACCGTCGCGCCAATCGGCATTACGCCACCGCCGAGCGCTTTGGCGAGGCACAGAATGTCCGGCTGGACGTTCTCGTGCTCGCAGGCAAACATCTTGCCGGTACGCCCCATGCCGGTCTGCACTTCGTCGAGGATCAGCAGCGCACCAAACTCATCGCACAGCTTACGCACCGCGGGCAGGTAGCCGGGCGGCGGCAGGATCACTCCCCCTTCGCCCTGTATCGGCTCAAGGATCACCGCCGCGACATCATCACCGGTTTTCTTACACTCGCTCAGCAGCGTACGCATCGCGTTGATGTCGCCGAACGGTACGTGACGGAATCCCGGCAGCAGCGGCATAAAAGGCTTACGGAAAGTGGATTTGGCGGTAGCCGAGAGCGCGCCCAGCGATTTACCGTGGAAGGCGCCGCTGGTGGCAACAAACGTAAATTTACCGCGCGGCGACTGGTAGGCTTTAGCGAACTTCAACGCCGCTTCGACCGACTCTGTGCCGCTGTTACAGAAGAAGCTGTATTTCAGTTTGCCGGGCGTTAAGGCCGCCAGCGTTTTTGCCAGCATGGCCCGCAGCGGGTCAAGCAGTTCCTGGCTATGAAGAGGTTGTTTAGCGAGCTGATGCTCGACGGCGGAAATCACAACTGGATTACGGTGCCCTACATTAAAAATACCAAAGCCACCCAGGCAATCGACAAACTCTTGTCCCTGAGTGTCGACAAGCGTATTTAACCCTCCCGCTTGCCACTCTACGGCTCCGTAATCCCCGCCAGCAGTAACCGATTTTCGGTACTCTAAAAAACCGGGATTCACATGCTCTTTAAAATATTCCCTGACCTCCTGGTTAAGTGCTTTCATCTCCTCATGATCAAGCGTGCGCTTCTCAATGAGATTCAGTGCGTGTGCGCTACAGGCCAGAGCCGATGCGCTGGAAGGTAACCTGTTCAAAGTGAGCTCCTGGGACGGGCGTATCACATGATACTGAATTAAGTATTGCAGGGATTACGCCACTTCGGCACGGCAGCTGAAAATCGGGATAAACGCAGCGCGAAAACGCATTTGTGCGAAATTTAATCTCATAGCGATATTTTTGGCATGTTTTACTCCTGAACGGGCGAGGCAATCGACCGGGAGTATTCCGCCGCGTGCGTCGCGGCGGTGCAGGTTGCCCAAAATGGGGGCAGGGGAAGAGACTCCGCGAGATTAATCGAGCTGGGAAATCTCCATCGCCGCGCGGTCAATAACGGCGACAATCTGCTTCAGCTGGGCTTCGCTGAGGGGTTGCTGGTTAACTTTTAAATCCAGTACGGCTTTAAAGTTCTCCAGTGCCCGCTTCATTTGCGGGTTTTTACGCAGCTCGCAGCCGACCATACGGGCCTGCAAACGTTCCTGGATATGGCCGAGCTGTTCCAGATTCCCGGCATGCAGAAGGCTGCCCTCTGCGGTTATGGCGATTTTTTTGCGGCCATTTTCCTCTTCGACGCTGATAAGGCCCTGATCCTGAAGGAGATCGAGGGTTGGATAGATCACGCCCGGACTTGGGCTGTAGTTGCCCTGGGTCAGGTTTTCTATCTCTTTAATCAGCTCGTAGCCGTGGCTGGCGTTGCGGGTGAGGATGTCGAGGATCACCAGACGCAGTTCGCCGTGACCAAAGAAACGCTGGCGGCGTCCGCCACCGCCGCCCCGGCGGCCATGCTCCCCGCGTTCGCCGTGTTCACCGTGGCGTCCACGACCTTCTTCATGATGATGTCGCATAGTTTGCTCCTGTTTTTTTTGATATATCTAATCTATATCTAAATTTTATATCTTAGCAAGTAAGAAGAGTGGTTATTTTATAATTATATGATTTTATTTGTTTTATTTTCTGTTTTTGTACTTTATTGCTTTTTGCTATGGCTATATCAAAAAAGAGTTGCATTCCTTTTTAATAGCAATCATTATCATTTGCGGAAGATTTAGATATATCGATAAATTTCACGAAGGCGAATGACGATGATAAAAACGAAACAACCTCAGTACCCGCAGCGCGTTCGTAATGCGCTGCGTTTTCGCGAGTTAACCGTGCTGCGCGTTGAGCGCGTTGGCACCGCCTTCCAGCGTATTGTGCTGGGCGGAGACGCGCTGGAGGGATTCGTCTCTCAGGGGTTTGATGACCATACGAAACTCTTTTTTCCGCAAGCCGGCACCACGTTTACGCCGCCGCAGGTGACGGAAGAGGGCATTAACTGGGGCGAGGGCCCCCGTCCGGCGACCCGTGATTACACGCCGCTGTATGATGCCGAACGGCATGAACTGGCGTATGACTTCTTTATTCACGACGGCGGTATTGCCAGCCGCTGGGCGCTGGCGGCAAACGTCGGCGATAAGCTGGTGATTGGCGGCCCGCGCGGTTCGCTGGTGGTGCCGGAAGATTACGCCTGGCAGCTGTATGTTTGCGATGAATCCGGGATGCCTGCGCTACGCCGCCGCCTGCTGGACCTCAGCCGTCTGCCCGCCCGCCCGCAGGTGACGGCGCTGGTGACGATCGGCGAGGCGTCGTATAAAGATTATCTCGCGGATCTGCAGGACTTTCAGATTGAGTGGAACGTCGGCCATCATTCGTCCGTGGTGGCCGAACGTCTGGCGCAGGTTAGCGTACCTGCGGAAGATTACTTTATCTGGGTGACCGGTGAAGGTGAGGTGGTGAAAACACGACTCGGTCGGTTTGAAAATGACGAAATTGACCCGCAGCTGGTGCGCTCCCAGGCCTACTGGCACCGTAAATAGGCCGGATTGCGGCAGGAGCGAGCCCCGGGATGCGGCGTTAACGCCTTGCCGGGCTACCGGCCGGCTGGCCAGACGGCCAGGTTGTTGCACCGGCTGGCGGCCATCGTTCCTTCAGTGACCTCGGCGATGAGGCGGGGCGCTGATTAAAAAGAATTAAGACATCACGCTTGCAGGAGATTGAGTGAAAACAGAATCCCCGGAGGCGTACCTCCGGCGTGAAGAATCAAGTACAGAGAGTCACGAAGAGAACGTCAGGCGCGGATCACGCGTTTTCCGGCGACATCCAGCGTAAGGGATTCACCATCGCGTATCGGCTGCAGGGCATCTCCCTGCTGGCACAGGCAGACGATCCCGGCCTGACGGGCGATGATCGCGCCGTGAGATGCCTCGCTTCCTGCCCGCAGACAGATCCCCTTGACCAGGCGAGGATCCAGCTGCAGGACGCTGGAAGGAAAGAGATCGTCGGCGATGATAATCGTCGGCTCATGCACCGCCAGCGGCTCCTCGTTGCCGCCTTGCAGATGGCGCAAAGTCCGGTGCAGCAGATCGTCGACATCAATATAGCGCGCCTGCAGATAGGCATCGTCCAGCTGGCGATACTGCTGGCTGAGATCGGCCAGCACCTGATACCACGCCCACTCGGCATTGCATTGTTCCTGGCGCACGATATCGCAGGCGGCTTCATAGAGATCCGGGTCGTCGAGCAGCGTGTGGTGGCCGGAAAAAATGGCCGCGATATCGGCAGAATAGCGCTCTTCCGCCAGCGTGGTCAGCGCATTGAGATCGTCCAGCGTCTGGCCGATCGCCTGCTGCAGGCGTCGCTGTTCGCTGGCGATGTCGGCACCGGTTTGCCGGACTGGCCGGAGGGCAGGCAGCGGGTAGCGGAGCGCTTTTCCCTGCACGCGCGAGACGGGAGGAGTAAAGACCGCGGGCGCGGCGTCCGGCAGCTCGCCAAAGTTCTCCGCCGCCAGCGCCTGAAATGCCGCCAGCGCCGCTTCGGCATCCGGCCCGCGGGCCAGCAGCCTTAATGTATCGTTGCAGCGTACCTGCAACAGGGCAATCTGGTTAATGCTGTCCGGTGAGACGCATTTGCCGCCTTTCTCCAGCACCAGATCGGCATTGAATCCGGATAACGCGGCAACCAGCCGCGATGCCGGACGAACGTGTAAGCCGTTATGATTTTTAATCACCACGGAGACGGACTCGCCGCTCAGATCGTCGGCCATCGGCGTGGCCTCGGGACCGTTCTGGGCGAGCGATGGTAATCCCAGCTGTACGCGCTTAGCTTCCAGGGCGCTCATGGCGTCGGCGATCACTTTATCGATATCCGATCCGCTGGCGGCGCTGACCGTTGCCGCCAGCGTGCCTTCGACCAATGGCGCGGCGCACAGGCGAACCTTCGCCGCGATCGCCGGATCGAGGAGATCCAGCGCGGTTTCCGCGCTGAGCAGGGCGCTGCCGATATCCATCATCACTAGCACGTGGTCGGTATCGGCAACGGATTCAATGGCCTCCATCACCTTAACGGGATCGGTGCCGATCGGGTTTTCAGGATCGTCAATGCCAGCGGCGATCGCCAGTTTACAGCCACCGCCCGTTAGCATCTGCCGGGCCAGTTCTCCGACACCTTCGCCCAGTCGGGCGCTATGAGAAACAATCACCAGGTTTACCATCGTGTTATCCTTACTCTTTGGCTGCTGCAGCCAGCTCCTGAATCATGAACATCACCGAGGTTGCGCCAGGATCTTGATGACCGATGCTGCGTTCGCCGAGGTAACTCGCGCGGCCTTTGCGGGCCTGCATGGTGATAGTGGAACGGGCGGCTTCCTCCGCTTGTGTCGCGGCAGCATCCAGCGCGTGCTGAACCGACAGGTGTTGTTCGCTGGACTGGCGCAGTGACTCGACGACCGGAAGCCAGACGTCGCACATGGTTTTATCGCCGGGTTCCGCTTTCCCCCGGTTGACCACCCCGTCCGCCCCTTCGCGCATCATCTGGTGCAACTCGTCGAGGGTCAGACTCTGATGAGCTTGCGTTACCTGGGCTGCACGAATAAAGAAAGTACCGAACAGCGGGCCGCTGGCGCCGCCGACGTTGGAGAGCAACGTCATTCCGGTGTTCTTAAGAATAAAACCGATGTCTTTATCGGCAATGGACGGCAGTTTTTCCACCACCTTGCTGAAGCCGCGATACATATTCAGACCGTGGTCGGCATCACCAATCTCTTTATCCAGGCCGGTTAAAAAATCTTTCTCTTTGGTGAAAATGTCGCCGCAGCGATAAAGCCAGTTAACGATTTGCGTTCTGTTCAGTGACATGTCGTGCTCCTTAATGGCCCCAGTTCAGCGCCGGGGTGTGAACGGGGGCATCCCATAATGCCAGCGTGTCGTCATCGACTTTCAGCAGAGTGAGGGAGAAGCCCACCATATCCAGCGAGGTACAGTAGCTGCCGATGAGGTTGCGTTCGATAGTGATGCCGTTCTCCTCGCAGCGCGTGGCCAGGCGGTTGTATACGCCGTACAGCTCCGACAGCGGGGTGGCACCAAGATTATTGACCAGGGCGACGACACGGTCGCCCTTTTGCAGCGCCTGTTTGCTTTGTGTGACGTCCTGCCAGTTTCCTTTGACCATATCCCATTGACGTAGCGTGCGGCTGTAGGTGCCGTTCTCCAGCAGGGTGTCGAACATCTCATCGACGGTGCGATCGAGAGAACTGAAAGGGCGACGGTCGATACCCGGTTCGCCGTGGATACCGACGCCGAACTCCATCTCATTCTCCTGTAATTCAAATGACGGCTGTCCGGCGGCCGGCACGGTGCAGGCGCCTAGCGCAACCCCGATGGAGTGACCGAGGTTGTTAAGCTTGCGGCCTAACGTTGCGCAGGCCTCCAGCGAATCGCCGCGTTCGGCGGCCGCGCCGACCAGCTTCTCAACCAGCACGGTGTTGGCGACGCCGCGGCGTCCGGCGGTGTAGAGGCTGTCTTTGACCGCCACGTCGTCGTCGATCACCACGGTGGTCACCTTGACGCCGCTTTCGTGCAGCAACTCGGTGGCGGTTTCGAAATTGAGGATATCCCCGGTGTAGTTTTTGATGATCAGCAGCACACCTTCGCCGCCGTCGATATTCATCGCGCACTCGAACATTTTATCCGGGGTCGGGGAGGTGAAAATCTCGCCCGGACAGGCGCCGGCAAGCATACCTTTGCCAATATAGCCGCAGTGCATCGGCTCATGTCCACTGCCGCCGCCGGAGAGCAGCGCCACTTTCCCGGCGACCGGCGCATCGGCGCGGGTGACATAAACCGGGTCCTGGTGCAGCGTTAATTCAGGATGGGCTCTGGCAAGGCCAAGCAGTTGTTCACTCAGGACATCTTCGACACGGTTAATCAGTTTTTTCATTATTTATGCTCCGTCGGAGTGATGCGATGCGACCTCTCTAGCCACGGAGGCGGTCATCGTGTAGGGGTTTCGTCTGGCGTAAAGAACCGCCCGGCGACGTTATGATTCTGGCTGAGTTAACGGAAAAAAAAATGTCGTGCAAACGAGTTTCATAACGGAACATGCTTATTTATTTTTGTTCCGTTATGAAACATCCTCGGCGAGGAAAAGGGAAAAATGCGAGCTAAGGCTATTTTTTCACCCCGCGGTCATCTGCGGCAACCGGGGGCTGCGGATGCGTTTCTCAGTTTTTTTTCTGCTGCCGATGCTACCCATGTTGGCAGATTATCCGTTTTTTTGTGGCATGACGGTGAATGGACGGATCGGGATCGCAATCCCACCATTTTCCGCTAACTAATGTTCCAATATGGAACGCTAAAAAATATTCTCTGTTTCATATCAGAACAAAAACGGGAAAAATTTTTTTGTTCACCCCTCGCCCTACAGTGTTTGCATCGCTCCGGTCACGATTCGTTTCCGCCATGAACCGCAGGCAGAACAGGATGACGCCAGGGCTCATCATGTAAAACATGTACTTATTTGAGGGTGAAAGGAATGCTAAAAGTTATTCAATCTCCGGCCAAATATCTTCAGGGTCCTGACGCATCGACGCTTTTTGGCCAGTATGCCAAAAATCTGGCGGACAGCTTTTTTGTCATTGCCGATGACTTCGTGATGAAGCTGGCGGGGGACAACGTACTCAATGGCTTGCATAACCACGGTTTAAGCTGCCACGCCGCCCGTTTTAACGGCGAATGCAGTCACGCGGAGATCAACCGCCTGATTGCCATTCTGCAGCAGCACGGTTGTCGCGGCGTGGTAGGGATTGGCGGCGGGAAGACGCTTGATACCGCTAAAGCCATTGGCTTCTACCAGAAGCTGCCGGTAGTGGTGATCCCGACGATTGCCTCTACCGATGCGCCAACCAGCGCGCTGTCGGTTATCTACACCGAAGCTGGCGAGTTTGAAGAGTATCTGATCTATCCGAAAAACCCGGATATGGTGGTCATGGATACGGCGATCATTGCCAAAGCGCCGGTGCGCCTGCTGGTGGCCGGGATGGGCGATGCGCTCTCGACCTGGTTTGAAGCGAAGGCCTGCTTTGACGCCAGGGCGACCAGCATGGCTGGCGGACAGTCCACGGCGGCGGCGTTGAGCCTGGCTCGCCTGTGCTATGATACGCTGCTGGCCGAAGGCGAAAAAGCGCGCCTGGCGGCGCAGGCTGGCGTGGTGACGGATGCGCTGGAGCGCATTGTCGAAGCCAATACCTACCTCAGCGGCATTGGGTTTGAAAGCAGCGGGCTGGCCGCGGCGCACGCCATTCATAACGGCTTCACTATTCTGGAAGAGTGCCATCATCTGTACCACGGCGAAAAAGTGGCGTTTGGCACCCTGGCGCAGCTGGTGCTGCAAAACAGTCCGCTGGAAGAGATTGAAACGGTGCTGGGCTTCTGCCAGAAAGTCGGTCTGCCGGTGACTCTGGCGCAAATGGGCGTCAAAGAGGGCATTGAAGGTAAAATTCAGGCGGTCGCGCAAGCGACCTGCGCGGAAGGCGAAACGATCCATAACATGCCATTCCCGGTGACGGCCGACCAGGTTTACGCCGCGATCCTGACGGCCGATTTACTCGGCCAGCAGTGGCTGGCGCGCTAACGTCTCGCTAAGCTGCTTTTTGCAGGGAGAAGCGTGTGCCCCCTCCGGCTGTTTCTGTCGGAGGGGTTATCTATTTTAAACAGCGGAAAAGGACATGGCGGCGCAGACTCCGGACTCCGGAAAAACAGTATCTTCCGTTATCAGTCAGTCATGGCAGCGTTGCAGCCGGTTTATGCCACGGGAGACCTGGCATAAACCGCATCAGGCTCAGGGGCTGACCTTCGAATCGATCTGCCGACGTAAAACCGCGCTGCTGACCATCGGCCAGGCGGCGCTGGAAGATGCCTGGGAGTTTATGGATAACCGACCCTGCGCATTGTTTATTCTTGATGAGTCCGCCTGTATTCTCAGCCGCTGCGGCGAACCGCAGACGCTGGCGCAGCTCGCGGAACTCGGTTTTCTTGAGGGCAGCTACTGCGCGGAAAGCATTATCGGCAGCTGCGCGCTCTCGCTGGCTTCGATGCTGGGGCAACCGGTGAAAACCACCGCTGAGCAACATTTTAAACAGGCGCTACACGGGTGGTCATTTAGCTCCACGCCGGTGTTTGATAATCACGGTCGCCTGTTTGGATCCATCTCGCTGTGCTGTTTGACCGGGCAGCAGGCCTCCTCTGATTTGTCTCTGACGCTGGCTATCGCCCGGGAAGTGGGCAACTCGCTGTTGACCGACAGCCTGCTGGCTGAATCGAACCGCCATCTCAACCAGATGTATGGCCTGCTGGAAAGCATGGATGACGGCGTGATGGCGTGGAATGAGCAGGGGGTATTGCAGTTTCTTAACGTCCAGGCCGCGACGCTCCTGCACCTGGATGCCCAGACCAGCCAGGGAAAAAATATTAATGAACTGGTGACGCTACCGGCCCTGCTGCGCCGGGCGATTAAGCACGCGCGCGCCCTGAACCATGCGGAAGTGACGTTTGAGAGCCAGCATCAGTTTATCGATGCCGTCATTACCCTCAAGCCGATCGTCGAAGAGCAGGGCAACAGCTTTATTTTATTGCTGCACCCGGTGGAGCAGATGCGCCAGCTGATGACCAGCCAGTTAGGGAAAGTGAGCCACACTTTGGCGCAGATGTCCGCGGACGACCCGGAAACGCGACGGCTGATTCATTTTGGCCGTCAGGCGGCGCGGGGCGGTTTTCCGGTCCTGCTCTGCGGGGAAGAGGGGGTGGGTAAAGAGCTGCTCGCTCAGGCTATTCATAATGAAAGCGAACGGGCGGACGGTCCCTATATTGCGGTCAACTGTCAGCTGTATACCGACAGCGTGCTGGGCGAGGATTTTATGGGCAGCGCGCCGACCGATGACGAAAACGGGCGCCTGAGTCGCCTGGAACTGGCCAGCGGCGGCACTCTGTTTCTGGAGAAAATAGAGTACCTCGCTCCGGAGCTGCAGTCCGCGCTGCTGCAGGTGATTAAGCAGGGGGTGTTAACCCGCCTCGATGCCCGACGCCTGATTCCGGTGGATGTTAAGGTGATTGCCACCACCACCGTTGATCTGGCTAATCTGGTGGAGCAGAACCGCTTTAGTCGCCAGCTTTATTACGCGCTGCACTCGTTTGAGATAGTCATTCCGCCGCTGAGATCGCGGCGCAACAGCATTCCCTCGCTGGTGCACAACCGCCTGCGTAGCCTGGAGAAGCGCTTTTCATCGCGCCTGCAAGTGGACGACGATGCCCTGGCGCAGCTGGTGAACTACTCCTGGCCCGGCAATGACTTTGAGTTAAACAGCATTATTGAAAATATCGCCATCAGCAGCGATAACGGCCATATCCGCCTGAGCAACCTGCCGGAATATCTCTTTTCCGAGCGGCCGGGCGGCGATACCGCCTCGCCCCTGCTGCCTGCCAGCCTGACCTTCAGCGCTATTGAAAAAGAGGCCATTATCCATGCCGCCCGCGTCACCAGCGGCCGGGTACAGGAGATGTCCCATCTGCTCAATATCGGGCGTACGACGCTGTGGCGAAAAATGAAGCAGTACGATATCGATGCCAGCCAGTTCAAGCGCAAAATCCACGATTAGTTTTCCGCGCTCTCCGCGATTCAGGGTCCGCAATGGCCGTTAACCGGGTATTAGCTGTTGGTCACGGTGTTTATGGACTTATCGGGCAGAAAAACGCCATGCAAACGTTTGACTGAGGTCTGAATCAAAGAAAGGCAACGATCTCTTTGATATCGCCGCGGACTTGGGTCCATATTATAAACATGTTCATCACATGGTTAATTTTAAGGATAAGAGCATGCCAACAGCGATAGATAAAGCATTAGATTTTATTGGTGGTATGAACACATCGGAACCGGTCCCGGCTTCAATGGATGAAAGTACGGCCAAGGGCATTTTAAAATATCTCCATGAGTTAGGCGTTCCGGCTAGCGCGGACGACGTCATGGCTCGCGGTGAACAGGAAGGATGGAATTCCGGGTTCACCCATAAAGTGGCCGGATGGGCGGAGAAAATCGCCGCTGGCAACCGTATTGTGATTAAAAATCCAGAGTACTTCTCTTCTTATATGCGGGAGCAGCTCCGGGAACGGGTGCAAGCGGCACATTTTGAAGATGCTGCACCATAAGATAAAAAAGGAGCAACGTTGTTAACGTCGCTCCTTATATTTTTTGCCGTCGCTGAACAGGCAGAGTAATTTGATATTGTCGCGCTAAGCGATGTATTGAGCATGACAGGAAATTCTGAACACCCGCAGCCAGCAATACATTCCTCTCATCGAGAAACGTTTATTCATCTCTTTTTTTCGCGCCTGAACATGATGCGGTGCTTTCTGACGCTGATGAGCGATGAAACCGAAGACACCGCCATGCGCAGGGGGGCGGTATACCCGATGCGCATCGGGTGAAGATGACCTTCCCACTCAATAGCGAATTAATAGAGAAGGTCTGCCGTGGTTATTTAACAGCGGGTGTTTTCCAGCTATCAAGTTTTGCCTTTGACCATGAGCCATAAGCCGCATTAGGAAGAACAATCCAGTCAACGCCGAAATGCTGTGCGTTTGATTCAACCAACTGACGTTGCTCCTCGGTGGGCTTTTTATTTTTAAATTGAGCGGCAAAATCTGGCAGGCTGTCGCCAAACAGCATAATGATCTGCTGGTTTTTCATGATGGCCTGGCGACGTTCTTCTTTGGTTCCTGTATCAAGAAGGACGCTCTCTTCAGAGACCTGCGGCAGGCCGAGAGATTTTAGAGTATTGAGCGTGTCCGTTTTGTTTTCATTAGTTCGGTCAGATACATAGTAAATACGAACGTTGTGGTGAGCCACATTATCAAGGAAAGCTTTTGCTCCTGGGATCAGACCCGGATTACCCTGTTTTTCCCAGTCGCCCCAGGTATCCCATTTTGTATAGTCATGACACTGTTCCATGTCCCGTGCCAACAATGGTGTGTTGTCGAGCACCGTTTCATCAAGATCCATTACGACGGCGTATTTTTCCGGTGCTTTCAGTCCATTGACTTTTTCGTTAAAACGTTCGGTGGCAAAGCGATATGTCTGAATCTGAAGCGCCATAACTTCAGCCGATTTTTGCTGATATCGAAGGGCCATTTCATAAGCCTTTGGTTCGCACAGTTTGTTATCAGCGGCGACTGCTGATGCACTTAAGACAGGTAACGCCAGCATCAGAGCTTTAATCATTGAATTCACAGTTTATTCCTTACATGGTACTCAAAATGGCGAAAGAATAATTGCCTTATGTGACAAAAAAATGAATGCCCTGTGAGAAGGCATTGTGGGCCATAAGCATGAATGTGCAGCAATCCGGAGGTCGTTATTATTGGGGCGCCAAAAACAGGTCAATGAGAAAGATAAGGCTTTGATCCTTCTCTTGATTCTCTTTGGGTTGCGAAAGAATTGTGCCGCCTGCGGCTTCTTGCTGGCGCTTGCGGTGTCTGGCGAGGCAACGTTGGTTTTTTACCACCGAGCAGGTGATTTATATTCTGCTTAACTCACTGATGGCACCTCGACAGCACCTCCTGAGAAAAGCAAAAGGGCCGGCGATTTCTCGCCAGCCCTTGCGGTGTCTGGTGGCCCCTGCTGGACTTGAACCAGCGACCAAGCGATTATGAGTCATAAAATTGGCATGTTTCTAATCGTTCGTTATTGACGCTTTTTGTATTTTTAATTGTCTATAATCAATCAGTTATGAAGTTATTTCTGTTTCTGATTGGTTCTCTAATTTCCCCATTGTACTATCCTTACCTGACCCGTTACCTGACCCGAAATGGGCATCGGGTCAGGTAACGCTTATTCTTAGAAAGGTAAACTCATGGCTGCTAATCTTACCGAGACTGCTATACGTTGTGAGTTCAACCGATGGATGCAACACATTGATTGAACCGCTCTGCGGGTGATTC
>NZ_PIBO01000053.1:0-26359 GCF_002806725.1 Raoultella sp. T31 | reverse complement strand
CTGACGTGACTGGCACCATCGAACTGCCGGAAGGCGTAGAGATGGTAATGCCGGGCGACAACATCAAAATGGTTGTTACCCTGATTCACCCGATCGCGATGGACGACGGTCTGCGTTTCGCAATCCGTGAAGGCGGCCGTACCGTTGGTGCGGGCGTTGTTGCTAAAGTTCTGAGCTAATTCTTTAGTTCTGAATTAAAAAGGGCGCTTCGGCGCCCTTTTTGCTGCCCGTCATTTAACGTCGACCAGAATGACGTTGAGACGCAAAAAGAGCTTCTCTTTGATTATTTAAGCAACACACTATTGTAATTATAACTATTCTCATTTACACTTTTGAGCATAAATCGAACGGGAGCCGGTATGTACGTTTGTTTGTGTAATGGTGTAAACGATAAAAAAATTCGTCAGGCCGTACGTCAATTTCATCCACAGTCTTTTCAGCAATTGCGCAAATTCATTCCTGTTGGAAATCAATGTGGTAAATGTGTCCGCGCCGCCCGTGAGATTATGGAAGATGAATTAACTCGTATGCCGGAATACCAGGAGAGCGCTTAAGAGCTCAGTCTTTTCTTTGACATCTTTATAGCCCGAACTACGCTTCAATAAGTGGAAGCGGAGGGACTATATAATGAAAGGTGATGTCAAAATCATAAGTTATCTCAACAAATTGTTGGGAAATGAGCTGGTCGCAATAAATCAGTATTTTCTTCACGCCAGAATGTTCAAGAACTGGGGTCTGATGCGTCTCAATGACGTTGAATATCATGAATCCATCGATGAAATGAAACACGCTGATAAGTACATCGAGCGAATTCTCTTTCTTGAAGGTATCCCCAATTTGCAGGATCTTGGCAAGCTGGGCATCGGTGAAGATGTCGAAGAGATGCTGCAATCTGATTTACGACTGGAACTCGAAGGCGCAAAAGACCTACGTGAAGCGATTGCTTATGCCGACAGCGTCCATGACTATGTCAGTCGCGACATGCTTATTGAAATCCTGACAGACGAAGAAGGCCATATTGACTGGCTGGAAACGGAACTGGATCTGATTGGTAAATTAGGGTTGCAAAACTATCTCCAGTCACAAATCAAAGTGGCTGACTGACAAGCGTTTGCCACCCGCACCAAAAACCCGCTGCAGCCAAAAAAGGGCCAAAAGGCAGCGGGTTGTTTAATGACCCCTGCACTTTCCCGAGAATAATCAATAGCAGCATGACTCCACCGGCGAAGACAGTCGCCATAAAAACCAACTGCGGCAGCATCTGCCAGCCGTGCCACGCGCCTAGTGCGGCCAGCAATTTGACATCCCCATAGCCTAACCCTTCATAACCACGAATACCCCGGTAAAGCCAATAGAGCAACGCGAAAGCCAGATAGCCACCGATGGCGCCGCCAACGGCATATTCTAATTGAAGCGGGGCATAGTAAAGACAACAGAGCAGCCCGCTCCAGAGCAGAGGGCAGGTCAGGCGATCGGGAAGCAGACCGTAGCGCAGATCGTACCAGCAGAGGGTGAGGGATAAACCGCTATAGACAAGTAATGAGAGGTGCATCATCGGTGAGGCTGCCTGCAATGGGGAATATGCGCGGAGTCTGGTCGAAAAAGGGATGAATGGCAAAGCCCTACCTTCAGTATCGCGAGGCGTCATCCACGGTATTCGCTCGGTTTTCATTACTTTCTACGCCTGTCCGCCGCGGCACGCAAAAATGATTGCTGATTTTGTATGCAGCACTTGCGTCTGGCGCGAATTTGCGTATAATGCGCGGGCCTGTCAAAATTGGCTGGCTGGTTCGATATGAACCCTGATAGAGCTTTTAGCTATCAAACAATGTTCCCAATTGGGGAACTATGTAAGAACGGTTACACTCTCCCATCAATCGTAATGGGTATGAGGAGTAACCATTTCGTCTATAAATAATTGGAGCTCTGGTCTCATGCAGAACCAAAGAATCCGTATCCGTCTTAAAGCGTTTGATCATCGTCTGATCGATCAATCAACCGCGGAAATCGTCGAGACTGCCAAGCGCACTGGTGCGCAGGTTCGTGGTCCGATCCCGCTGCCGACCCGCAAAGAGCGCTTTACCGTTCTGATCTCTCCGCACGTCAACAAAGATGCGCGCGATCAGTACGAAATCCGCACTCACAAGCGTCTGGTTGACATCGTTGAGCCAACTGAGAAAACCGTTGATGCTCTGATGCGTCTGGATCTGGCTGCCGGTGTAGACGTGCAGATCAGCCTGGGTTAATCAGGTCATCGAGCGATTGAGAGGTTGAAACAATGATTGGTTTAGTCGGTAAAAAAGTGGGCATGACCCGCATCTTCACTGAAGATGGCGTATCTATCCCAGTAACCGTAATCGAAGTTGAAGCAAACCGTGTTGCTCAGGTCAAAGACCTGGCTAACGATGGTTACCGCGCAATTCAGGTTACCACCGGTGCTAAAAAAGCTAACCGTGTAACCAAGCCGGAAGCTGGTCACTTCGCTAAAGCTGGCGTAGAAGCTGGCCGTGGTCTGTGGGAATTCCGTCTTGCTGACGGCGAAGAATTCACCGTAGGTCAGAGCATTAGCGTTGAACTGTTTGCTGACGTTAAAAAAGTTGACGTAACCGGTACCTCTAAAGGTAAAGGTTTTGCTGGTACCGTTAAGCGCTGGAACTTCCGTACCCAGGACGCGACTCACGGTAACTCCTTGTCCCACCGCGTTCCGGGTTCTATCGGTCAGAACCAGACTCCGGGCAAAGTGTTCAAAGGCAAGAAAATGGCAGGTCAGCTGGGTAATGAGCGTGTCACCGTTCAGAGCCTGGACGTAGTACGTGTTGACGCTGAGCGCAACCTGCTGCTGGTTAAAGGTGCTGTCCCGGGTGCAACCGGTAGCGACCTGATCGTTAAACCAGCTGTGAAGGCGTGAGGAGATAGCAATGGAATTAGTATTGAAAGACGCGCAGAGCGCGCTGACTGTTTCCGAAACTACCTTCGGTCGTGATTTCAACGAAGCGCTGGTACACCAGGTTGTTGTTGCTTATGCAGCTGGTGCTCGTCAGGGTACTCGTGCTCAGAAGACTCGTGCTGAAGTAACTGGTTCAGGCAAAAAGCCGTGGCGCCAGAAAGGTACCGGCCGTGCGCGTTCAGGTTCTATCAAGAGCCCGATCTGGCGTTCCGGTGGCGTAACCTTCGCTGCTCGTCCGCAGGACCACAGTCAAAAAGTTAACAAAAAGATGTACCGCGGCGCGCTGAAAAGCATTCTGTCCGAACTGGTACGTCAGGATCGTCTGATCGTTGTCGAGAAGTTCTCTGTTGAAGCGCCTAAAACTAAGCTGCTGGCACAGAAACTGAAAGACATGGCTCTGGAAGATGTGCTGATCATCACCGGTGAGCTGGACGAGAACCTGTTCCTGGCTGCGCGCAACCTGCACAAGGTTGACGTACGCGATGCAACTGGTATCGACCCGGTTAGCCTGATCGCCTTCGACAAAGTCGTAATGACTGCTGATGCTGTTAAGCAAGTTGAGGAGATGCTGGCATGATTCGTGAAGAACGTCTGCTGAAGGTGCTGCGTGCACCGCACGTTTCTGAAAAAGCGTCTGCTGCGATGGAAAAAACAAACACCATCGTTCTCAAAGTTGCTAAAGACGCGACCAAAGCAGAAATCAAAGCTGCTGTGCAGAAACTGTTTGAAGTCGAAGTCGAAGTCGTTAACACCCTGGTCGTTAAAGGGAAAGTTAAACGTCACGGACAGCGTATCGGTCGTCGTAGCGACTGGAAAAAAGCTTACGTCACCCTGAAAGAAGGCCAGAATCTGGACTTCGTTGGCGGCGCTGAGTAAGTCGGAGGAGTAATACAATGGCAGTTGTTAAATGTAAACCGACATCTCCGGGTCGTCGCCACGTTGTTAAAGTGGTTAACCCTGAGCTGCACAAGGGCAAACCTTTTGCTCCGTTGCTGGAAAAAAACAGCAAATCCGGTGGTCGTAACAA
Source organism: Raoultella sp. T31 (assembly GCF_002806725.1). NCBI lineage: Bacteria > Pseudomonadati > Pseudomonadota > Gammaproteobacteria > Enterobacterales > Enterobacteriaceae > Klebsiella > Raoultella sp. T31. The sequence continues at coordinate 22,385 of NZ_PIBO01000053.1, read as the reverse complement.
CAATGGCCGTATCACCACCCGTCATATCGGTGGTGGCCACAAGCAGGCTTACCGTATTGTTGACTTCAAACGCAACAAAGATGGTATCCCGGCAGTTGTTGAGCGTCTTGAGTACGATCCGAACCGTTCCGCGAACATCGCGCTGGTTCTGTACAAAGATGGCGAACGCCGTTACATCCTGGCCCCTAAAGGCCTGAAAGCTGGCGACCAGATTCAGTCTGGCGTTGATGCTGCAATCAAAGCAGGTAACACCCTGCCGATGCGCAATATCCCGGTTGGTTCTACCGTTCATAACGTAGAAATGAAACCAGGTAAAGGCGGTCAGCTGGCTCGTTCCGCTGGTACTTACGTTCAGATCGTTGCGCGTGACGGTGCTTATGTCACCCTGCGTCTGCGTTCTGGTGAAATGCGTAAAGTCGAAGCAGACTGCCGCGCTACTCTGGGCGAAGTTGGCAATGCTGAGCATATGCTGCGCGTACTGGGTAAAGCAGGTGCTGCACGCTGGCGTGGTGTTCGTCCTACCGTTCGCGGTACTGCGATGAACCCAGTCGACCACCCACATGGTGGTGGTGAAGGTCGTAACTTTGGTAAGCACCCGGTATCCCCGTGGGGCCTGCAGACCAAAGGTAAGAAGACCCGCAGCAACAAGCGTACTGATAAATTCATCGTACGTCGCCGTAGCAAATAATTTTAGAGGATAAGCCATGCCACGTTCTCTCAAGAAAGGTCCTTTTATTGACCTGCACTTGCTGAAGAAGGTAGAGAAAGCGGTGGAAAGCGGAGACAAGAAGCCCCTGCGCACTTGGTCCCGTCGTTCAACGATCTTTCCTAACATGATCGGTTTGACCATCGCTGTCCATAATGGTCGTCAGCACGTTCCAGTTTTTGTTTCCGACGAAATGGTTGGTCACAAACTGGGTGAATTCGCACCGACTCGTACTTATCGCGGCCACGCTGCTGATAAAAAAGCGAAGAAGAAATAAGGTAGGAGGAAGAGATGGAAACTTTAGCTCAACATCGCCATGCTCGTTCTTCTGCTCAGAAGGTTCGCCTCGTAGCAGACCTGATTCGCGGTAAGAAAGTGTCGCAGGCCCTGGATATTCTGACCTACACCAACAAGAAAGCGGCTGTACTGGTCAAGAAGGTACTGGAATCTGCCATTGCTAACGCTGAACACAACGATGGCGCTGACATTGACGATCTGAAAGTTGCGAAAATTTTCGTAGACGAAGGCCCGAGCATGAAGCGCATTATGCCGCGTGCGAAAGGTCGTGCAGATCGCATCCTGAAGCGCACCAGCCACATCACTGTGGTTGTGTCCGATCGCTGAGACTCTGGAGACTAGCAATGGGTCAGAAAGTACATCCTAATGGTATTCGCCTGGGTATTGTCAAACCATGGAACTCTACCTGGTTCGCGAACACCAAAGAATTCGCTGACAACCTGGACAGCGATTTTAAAGTACGTCAGTTCCTGACTAAAGAACTGGCTAAAGCGTCCGTATCTCGTATCGTTATCGAGCGTCCGGCTAAGAGCATCCGTGTGACCATTCACACTGCTCGCCCGGGCATCGTTATCGGTAAGAAAGGCGAAGACGTAGAAAAACTGCGCAAGGTCGTAGCGGATATCGCTGGCGTTCCTGCACAGATCAATATCGCCGAAGTTCGTAAGCCAGAACTGGACGCTAAACTGGTTGCTGACAGCATCACTTCTCAGCTGGAACGTCGCGTTATGTTCCGTCGTGCGATGAAGCGTGCTGTACAGAACGCAATGCGTCTGGGCGCTAAAGGTATCAAAGTTGAAGTTAGCGGCCGTCTGGGCGGCGCGGAAATCGCACGTACCGAATGGTACCGTGAAGGTCGCGTACCGCTGCACACTCTGCGTGCTGACATCGACTACAACACCTCTGAAGCGCACACCACTTACGGTGTAATCGGCGTTAAGGTATGGATCTTCAAAGGCGAGATCCTGGGTGGTATGGCTGCTGTTGAACAACCGGAACCGGCTGCTCAACCTAAAAAGCAGCAGCGTAAAGGCCGTAAATAAGGAGCGTCGCTGATGTTACAACCAAAGCGTACAAAATTCCGTAAAGTGCACAAAGGCCGCAACCGTGGTCTGGCGCAGGGTACGGATGTTAGCTTCGGCACTTTCGGTCTGAAAGCTGTTGGCCGTGGTCGTCTGACTGCACGTCAGATCGAAGCAGCACGTCGTGCTATGACCCGTGCAGTTAAGCGTCAAGGTAAGATCTGGATCCGTGTATTCCCGGACAAACCGATCACCGAGAAGCCGCTGGAAGTTCGTATGGGTAAAGGTAAAGGTAACGTGGAGTACTGGGTTGCCTTGATTCAGCCGGGTAAAGTCCTTTATGAAATGGACGGCGTACCGGAAGAGCTGGCCCGTGAAGCCTTCGGCCTGGCAGCAGCGAAACTGCCTATCAAAACCACCTTTGTAACTAAGACGGTGATGTAATGAAAGCAAAAGAGCTGCGTGAAAAAAGCGTTGAAGAGCTGAACGCTGAGCTGCTGAACCTGCTGCGCGAGCAGTTCAACCTGCGTATGCAGGCTGCAAGTGGCCAGCTGCAACAGACTCATCTGCTGAAGCAAGTGCGTCGTGATGTTGCACGCGTTAAGACTTTACTGACTGAGAAGGCGGGTGCGTAATGACCGATAAAATCCGTACTCTGCAAGGTCGCGTAGTTAGCAATAAAATGGAGAAATCCATTGTTGTTGCTATCGAACGTGTGGTGAAACACCCGGTATACGGTAAGTTCATCAAGCGTACGACCAAACTGCACGTACATGACGAGAACAACGAATGCGGTATCGGTGACGTGGTCGAAATCCGCGAATGCCGTCCGCTGTCCAAGACCAAGTCCTGGACGCTGGTTCGCGTTGTAGAGAAAGCAGTTCTGTAATAGAGCCTGTATTCTCAACGGATAAACGGCTCAGCGATGAGCCGTTTATTTTTTCTACCCATATCCGATTTCCGGTGTTATAATGCCGCGCCCTCGATATGGGGATTTTTAACGGCCCGACTTTGGGTCTCAGTAGTAGTTGACATTAGCGGAGCACTAAAATGATCCAAGAACAGACTATGCTGAACGTCGCCGACAACTCCGGTGCACGTCGCGTAATGTGTATCAAGGTTCTGGGTGGCTCGCACCGTCGCTACGCAGGCGTAGGCGACATCATCAAGATCACCATCAAGGAAGCAATTCCGCGTGGTAAGGTCAAAAAAGGTGATGTGCTGAAGGCGGTAGTGGTGCGCACCAAGAAGGGTGTTCGTCGCCCGGACGGTTCTGTCATTCGCTTCGATGGTAATGCATGCGTTATTCTGAACAATAACAGCGAGCAGCCCATCGGTACGCGTATTTTTGGGCCGGTAACTCGTGAGCTTCGTACCGAGAAGTTCATGAAAATTATCTCTCTGGCACCAGAAGTACTCTAAGGAGCGAATCATGGCAGCGAAAATCCGTCGTGATGACGAAGTTATCGTGTTAACCGGTAAAGATAAAGGTAAACGCGGTAAAGTTAAGAATGTCTTGTCTTCCGGCAAGCTCATTATTGAAGGTATCAACCTGGTTAAGAAACACCAGAAGCCGGTTCCGGCTCTGAACCAACCGGGTGGCATCGTTGAAAAAGAAGCTGCTATTCAGGTTTCTAACGTTGCAATCTTCAATGCGGCAACCGGCAAGGCTGACCGTGTAGGCTTTAGATTCGAAGACGGCAAAAAAGTCCGTTTCTTCAAGTCTAACAGCGAAACTATCAAGTAATTTGGAGTAGTACGATGGCGAAACTGCATGATTACTACAAAGACGAAGTAGTTAATAAACTCATGACTGAGTTTAACTACAATTCTGTCATGCAAGTCCCTCGGGTCGAGAAGATCACCCTGAACATGGGTGTTGGTGAAGCGATCGCTGACAAGAAACTGCTGGATAACGCAGCAGCTGATCTGACAGCAATCTCCGGTCAAAAGCCGTTGATCACCAAAGCACGCAAATCAGTTGCAGGCTTCAAAATCCGTCAGGGCTATCCGATCGGCTGTAAAGTAACTCTGCGTGGCGAACGCATGTGGGAGTTCTTTGAGCGCCTGATCACTATTGCTGTACCGCGTATCCGTGACTTCCGTGGCTTGTCCTCTAAGTCTTTCGACGGTCGTGGTAACTACAGCATGGGTGTCCGTGAGCAGATCATCTTCCCAGAAATCGACTACGATAAAGTCGACCGCGTTCGTGGTTTGGATATTACCATTACCACTACTGCGAAATCTGATGAAGAAGGCCGCGCTCTGCTGGCTGCCTTTGACTTCCCGTTCCGCAAGTAAGGTAGGGTTACTTAATGGCTAAGCAATCAATGAAAGCACGCGAAGTAAAGCGCGTGGCTTTAGCTGATAAATTCTTCGCTAAACGCGCTGAACTGAAAGCTATCATCTCTGATGTGAACGCAACCGACGAAGATCGTTGGAATGCCGTTCTCAAGCTGCAGACTCTGCCGCGTGATTCCAGCCCGTCTCGTCAGCGTAATCGCTGCCGTCAAACAGGTCGTCCGCATGGTTTCCTGCGGAAGTTCGGGTTGAGCCGTATCAAGGTCCGTGAAGCCGCCATGCGCGGTGAAATCCCGGGTCTGAAAAAGGCTAGCTGGTAATTGTCACCAATTGAATCACGGGAGTAAAGACAGATGAGCATGCAAGATCCGATCGCGGATATGCTGACCCGTATCCGTAACGGTCAGGCCGCGAATAAAGCTGCGGTCACCATGCCTTCCTCCAAGCTGAAAGTGGCAATTGCCAACGTGCTGAAGGAAGAAGGCTTTATTGAAGATTTTAAAGTTGAAGGCGACATCAAGCCGGAACTGGAACTGACTCTTAAGTATTTCCAGGGTAAAGCTGTTGTAGAAAGCATTCAGCGTGTCAGCCGCCCAGGTCTGCGCATCTATAAACGTAAAGATGAGCTGCCGAAAGTTATGGCGGGTCTGGGTATCGCAGTTATTTCTACCTCTAAAGGTGTTATGACTGATCGTGCAGCGCGCCAGGCTGGTCTTGGTGGCGAAATTATCTGCTACGTAGCCTAATCGGAGGAAAAAATGTCTCGTGTTGCTAAAGCACCGGTCGTTGTTCCTGCCGGCGTTGACGTAAAAATCAACGGTCAGGTTATTACGATCAAAGGTAAGAATGGCGAGCTGACTCGTACTCTCAACGATGCTGTTGAAGTTAAACATGCAGATAATGCACTGACCTTCGCTCCGCGTGATGGTTTCGCAGACGGTTGGGCTCAGGCTGGTACCGCGCGTGCCCTGCTTAACTCAGTAGTTATCGGTGTTACCGAAGGCTTCACTAAAAAGCTTCAGCTGGTTGGTGTAGGTTATCGTGCAGCGGTTAAAGGGGATGTAGTAAACCTGGCTTTAGGTTTCTCTCATCCTGTTGAACACAAGCTGCCGGCCGGTATCACTGCAGAATGTCCGACTCAAACTGAAATCGTGCTGAAAGGCGCTGATAAGCAGGTGATCGGCCAGGTTGCAGCAGATCTGCGCGCCTACCGTCGTCCTGAGCCTTATAAAGGCAAGGGTGTTCGTTACGCCGACGAAGTCGTGCGTACCAAAGAGGCTAAGAAGAAGTAAGGTAACACTATGGATAAGAAATCTGCTCGTATCCGTCGTGCGACCCGCGCACGCCGCAAGCTCCAGGAGCTGGGTGCAACTCGCCTGGTGGTACATCGTACCCCGCGTCATATTTACGCACAGGTAATTGCACCGAACGGTTCTGAAGTTCTGGTAGCTGCTTCTACTGTAGAAAAAGCTATCGCTGAACAACTGAAGTACACCGGTAACAAAGACGCGGCTGCAGCTGTGGGTAAAGCTGTTGCTGAACGCGCTCTGGAAAAAGGCATCAAAGATGTTTCCTTTGACCGTTCCGGGTTCCAATATCATGGTCGTGTCCAGGCACTGGCAGATGCTGCCCGTGAAGCTGGCCTTCAGTTCTAAGGTAGAGGTGTAAGATGGCTCACATCGAAAAACAAGCTGGCGAACTGCAGGAAAAGCTGATCGCGGTTAACCGCGTATCTAAAACCGTTAAAGGTGGTCGTATTTTCTCCTTCACAGCTCTGACTGTAGTTGGTGATGGTAATGGCCGCGTAGGTTTTGGTTACGGTAAAGCGCGTGAAGTTCCAGCAGCGATCCAGAAAGCGATGGAAAAAGCCCGTCGCAATATGATTAACGTCGCGCTGAACCACGGCACCCTGCAACACCCGGTTAAAGGTGTTCACACGGGTTCTCGTGTATTCATGCAGCCAGCTTCCGAAGGTACCGGTATCATCGCCGGTGGTGCAATGCGCGCCGTTCTGGAAGTTGCTGGAGTTCATAACGTTCTGGCTAAAGCATATGGTTCCACCAACCCGATCAACGTGGTTCGTGCAACTATTGATGGCCTGGAAAATATGAATTCTCCAGAAATGGTCGCTGCCAAGCGTGGTAAATCCGTTGAAGAAATTCTGGGGAAATAAACCATGGCAAAGACTATTAAAATTACTCAAACCCGCAGTGCAATCGGTCGTCTGCCGAAACACAAGGCAACGCTGCTTGGCCTGGGTCTGCGTCGTATTGGTCACACCGTAGAACGCGAGGATACTCCTGCCGTTCGTGGTATGGTCAACGCGGTTTCCTTTATGGTTAAAGTTGAGGAGTAAGAGATGCGTTTAAATACTCTGTCTCCGGCCGAAGGCTCCAAAAAGGCGGGTAAACGCCTTGGTCGTGGTATCGGTTCTGGCCTCGGTAAAACCGGTGGTCGTGGTCACAAAGGTCAGAACTCTCGTTCTGGCGGTGGCGTACGTCGCGGTTTCGAGGGTGGTCAGATGCCTCTGTACCGTCGTCTGCCGAAATTCGGCTTCACTTCTCGTAAAGCGATGATCACTGCAGAAATTCGTCTGTCTGATCTGGCTCACGTAGAAGGCGATGTAGTCGACCTGAACACGCTGAAAGCAGCTAACATTATCGGTATTCAGATTGAGTTCGCGAAAGTGATCCTGTCTGGTGAGGTAGCTCGTCCGGTAACTGTTCGTGGCCTGCGTGTGACTAAAGGTGCTCGTGCTGCTATCGAAGCTGCTGGCGGTAAAATTGAGGAATAAGTAGCAGATGGCTAAGCAACCGGGATTAGATTTTCAAAGTGCCAAAGGTGGACTTGGCGAACTGAAACGCAGACTTTTGTTTGTTATCGGTGCGCTGATTGTGTTCCGTATTGGTTCTTTTATTCCGATCCCTGGTATTGATGCCGCTGTACTTGCCAAACTGCTTGAGCAACAGCGAGGCACCATCATTGAAATGTTCAACATGTTCTCTGGTGGTGCTCTCAGCCGTGCTTCTATCTTTGCTTTGGGTATCATGCCGTATATTTCGGCATCGATTATTGTCCAACTGTTGACGGTTGTTTATCAGCCGCTGGCAGAAATAAAGAAAGAAGGGGAGTCTGGTCGTCGTAAGATCAGCCAGTACACCCGCTACGGTACTCTGGTGCTGGCGATATTCCAGTCGATCGGTATTGCTACCGGTCTGCCGAATATGCCTGGTATGCAGGGCCTGGTGATGAATCCAGGCTTTGCATTCTATTTCACCGCTGTTGTAAGTCTGGTCACAGGGACTATGTTCCTGATGTGGCTCGGCGAACAGATTACTGAACGTGGTATCGGTAACGGTATTTCGATCATTATCTTCGCTGGTATCGTTGCGGGTCTCCCGCCAGCCATCGCCCATACTATCGAGCAAGCGCGTCAAGGCGACCTGCACTTCCTCCTGTTGCTGTTGGTTGCAGTATTAGTATTTGCCGTGACCTTCTTTGTTGTATTCGTAGAACGTGGTCAACGCCGCATTGTGGTGAACTACGCGAAGCGTCAACAAGGTCGTCGTGTCTATGCTGCACAGAGCACACATTTACCGCTGAAAGTGAATATGGCAGGGGTTATCCCGGCAATCTTCGCTTCCAGTATTATTCTGTTCCCTGCGACCATCGCGTCATGGTTCGGGGGCGGAACCGGTTGGAACTGGCTGACAACAATTTCGCTGTATTTGCAGCCTGGGCAACCGCTTTATGTGTTACTCTATGCGTCTGCAATCATATTCTTCTGTTTCTTCTACACGGCGTTGGTTTTCAACCCGCGTGAAACAGCAGATAACCTGAAGAAGTCCGGTGCATTTGTACCAGGAATTCGTCCGGGAGAGCAAACGGCGAAGTATATTGATAAAGTGATGACTCGCCTGACCCTGGTTGGTGCGTTATACATTACCTTTATCTGCCTGATCCCGGAGTTCATGCGTGATGCAATGAAAGTGCCGTTCTACTTCGGTGGAACCTCGCTGCTTATTGTTGTCGTTGTGATTATGGACTTTATGGCTCAAGTGCAAACTCTGATGATGTCAAGTCAGTACGAGTCTGCATTGAAGAAGGCGAACCTGAAAGGCTACGGCCGCTAACAGGGCGCCCGAGAAGTTACGGAGAGTAAAAATGAAAGTTCGTGCTTCCGTCAAGAAATTATGCCGTAACTGCAAAATCGTTAAGCGTGATGGCGTCATCCGCGTGATTTGCAGTGCCGAGCCAAAGCATAAACAGCGCCAAGGCTGATTTTTTCGCATATTTTTCTTGCAAAGTTGGATTGAGCTGGCTAGATTAGCCAGCCAATCTTTTGTATGTCTGTGCGTTTCCATTTGAGTATCCTGAAAACGGGCTTTTCAGCATGGTGCGTACATATTAAATAGTAGGAGTGCATAGTGGCCCGTATAGCAGGCATTAACATTCCTGATCACAAACATACCGTAATCGCATTAACTGCTATTTTCGGTATCGGCAAGACCCGCTCTAAAGCCATCTGTGCTGACACGGGTATCGCTGAAAATGTTAAGATCAGTGAGCTGTCTGAAGAACAAATTGAATCCCTGCGTGAAGCAGTAGGTAAATTTGTCGTTGAAGGTGATCTGCGCCGTGAAATCACCCTGAGCATCAAGCGTCTGATGGACCTTGGTTGCTATCGTGGTTTACGCCATCGTCGTGGTCTTCCGGTTCGCGGTCAGCGTACTAAGACCAACGCACGTACCCGTAAGGGTCCGCGTAAACCGATCAAGAAATAATCGGGGTGATTGAATAATGGCAAAGGCACCAGTTCGTGCACGTAAGCGTGTAAGAAAACAAGTCTCTGATGGCGTGGCTCATGTCCATGCTTCTTTTAACAACACCATCGTTACCATTACCGATCGTCAGGGTAACGCACTGGGTTGGGCAACAGCCGGTGGTTCCGGTTTCCGTGGTTCTCGCAAATCCACTCCGTTTGCAGCTCAGGTTGCAGCAGAGCGTTGCGCTGAAGCCGTAAAAGAATACGGTATCAAGAATCTGGAAGTTATGGTCAAAGGTCCGGGTCCGGGTCGCGAATCTACCATTCGTGCACTGAACGCCGCTGGTTTCCGCATCACTAATATTACTGATGTGACTCCGATCCCTCATAACGGTTGTCGTCCGCCGAAAAAACGTCGCGTATAACGCGCTCGTTTCTAGGATTGTTGGAGAAAGAAAATGGCAAGATATTTGGGTCCTAAGCTCAAGCTGAGCCGTCGTGAGGGCACCGACTTATTCCTTAAGTCTGGCGTTCGCGCGATCGATACCAAGTGTAAAATTGAACAAGCTCCTGGCCAGCACGGTGCGCGTAAACCGCGTCTGTCTGACTATGGTGTGCAGTTGCGTGAAAAGCAAAAAGTTCGCCGTATGTACGGTGTGCTGGAGCGTCAGTTCCGTAACTACTATAAAGAAGCAGCACGTCTGAAAGGCAACACCGGTGAAAACCTGTTGGCTCTGCTGGAAGGTCGTCTGGACAACGTTGTATACCGTATGGGCTTCGGCGCGACTCGTGCTGAATCACGTCAGCTGGTTAGCCACAAAGCTATCATGGTAAACGGTCGTGTTGTTAACATTGCTTCTTATCAGGTTAAAGCGAACGACGTTGTTAGCATTCGTGAGAAAGCGAAAAAGCAATCTCGCGTGAAAGCCGCTCTGGAGCTGGCTGAGCAGCGTGAAAAGCCAACCTGGCTGGAAGTTGATGCTGGCAAGATGGAAGGTACGTTCAAGCGTCAGCCGGAACGTTCTGATCTGTCTGCGGACATTAACGAACACCTGATCGTCGAGCTTTACTCCAAGTAAAGCTTAGTACCAAAGAGAGGACACAATGCAGGGTTCTGTGACAGAGTTTCTAAAACCGCGCCTGGTCGATATCGAGCAAGTGAGTTCGACGCACGCCAAGGTGACCCTTGAGCCTTTAGAGCGTGGCTTTGGCCATACTCTGGGTAACGCACTGCGCCGTATTCTGCTCTCATCGATGCCGGGTTGCGCGGTGACCGAGGTTGAGATTGATGGTGTACTGCACGAGTACAGCACCAAAGAAGGCGTTCAGGAAGATATCCTTGAAATCCTGCTCAACCTGAAAGGGCTTGCGGTGAGAGTTCAGGGTAAAGATGAAGTCATCCTTACTTTGAATAAATCTGGCATTGGCCCTGTGACCGCAGCCGACATTACCCATGACGGTGATGTCGAAATCGTCAAGCCGCAACATGTGATCTGCCACCTGACCGATGAGAACGCTGCTATTAGCATGCGTATCAAAGTTCAGCGCGGTCGCGGTTATGTGCCGGCTTCTGCCCGAATTCATTCGGAAGAAGATGAGCGCCCAATCGGCCGTCTGCTGGTCGACGCATGCTACAGCCCGGTAGAGCGTATTGCCTACAATGTTGAAGCAGCGCGTGTAGAACAGCGTACCGACCTGGACAAGCTGGTCATCGAAATGGAAACCAACGGCACAATCGATCCTGAAGAGGCGATTCGTCGTGCGGCAACCATCCTGGCAGAACAACTGGAAGCTTTCGTTGACTTACGTGATGTACGTCAGCCGGAAGTGAAAGAAGAGAAACCAGAATTCGATCCGATCCTGCTGCGCCCTGTTGACGATCTCGAATTGACTGTCCGCTCTGCTAACTGCCTCAAGGCAGAAGCTATCCACTATATCGGTGATCTGGTACAGCGTACCGAGGTTGAGTTGCTGAAAACGCCGAACCTGGGTAAAAAATCTCTTACCGAGATTAAAGACGTGCTGGCTTCACGTGGTCTGTCTCTGGGCATGCGCCTGGAAAACTGGCCACCGGCAAGCATTGCTGACGAGTAACCGGATCACAGGTTAAGGTTTTACTGAGAAGGATAAGGTCATGCGCCATCGTAAGAGTGGTCGTCAACTGAACCGCAACAGCAGCCATCGCCAGGCTATGTTCCGTAACATGGCTGGTTCGCTGGTTCGTCATGAAATCATCAAGACGACCCTGCCGAAAGCGAAAGAACTGCGTCGCGTAGTTGAGCCGCTGATTACTCTTGCCAAGACTGATAGCGTTGCTAATCGTCGTCTGGCATTCGCCCGTACTCGTGATAACGAGATCGTGGCAAAACTGTTTAACGAGCTGGGCCCGCGTTTCGCGAGCCGCGCCGGTGGTTACACTCGTATTCTGAAGTGTGGCTTCCGTGCAGGCGACAACGCGCCGATGGCATACATCGAGCTGGTTGATCGTGCTGAGCTGAAAGCAGAAGCTGCTGCAGAGTAATCTGTAGTAACGTAAAAAAACCCGCTTCGGCGGGTTTTTTTATATCCCCCCGATCCCTGCTTCATTACAATAGCTGTACTCTTTTTGTTCATCCCTGGGAGCCGTATAATGTGGTTACTGGACCAGTGGGCAGAACGCCATATCCTTGACGCACAAAGCAAAGGTGAGTTTGATAATCTTCCCGGCAGCGGCGCACCGCTGACGTTGGATGATGACCTGCATGTGCCACCTGAATTACGCGCGGGCTACCGCTTACTCAAAAATGCCGGCTGTCTGCCCCCTGAGCTTGAGCAACGAAGAGAAGCCGTTGCGCTGGTCGATTTATTAAAAGCGGTCCGTCCGGACGATCCGCAATATGCAGAGCTCAGCCGCCGACTTGCTTTGCTGGAACTGAAATTACGCCAGGCGGGATTGAATACCGATTTTTTACGTGGTGAATATGCAGACAGGCTTCAGAACAAAATTGATGAGGGGTAAGCATGTACCGTATTGGTGAACTCGCAAAGCTGGCTGATGTCACGCCCGATACCATTCGCTATTATGAAAAACAGCAGATGATGGCTCACGATGTACGCACAGAAGGTGGATTTCGCCTCTATACCGAGAACGATCTTCAGCGCCTGCGTTTTATCCGCTATGCCCGTCAGCTTGGGTTTACGCTGGAGGCGATCCGCGAATTACTGTCGATCCGCGTCGATCCGGAGCATCATACCTGTCAGGAATCGAAAGGTATTGTTCAGGCGCGTCTGAGCGAAGTGGAAGCACGAATTAAAGAGTTACAAACAATGCGCCGTTCATTGCAACGACTCAATGATGCCTGCTGCGGTACGGCTCATAGCAGCGTGTATTGTTCTATTCTCGAGGCCCTTGAACAAGGAGCCAGTAGTACCACAGCGGAACGTTGATTTTTTCATTGCGCGGATCTACACTCGCGCCGATCTCATTCACATTCAGGAGCTATTATGAGCCGCTATCAACACACGAAAGGGCAAATAAAAGACAATGCCATTGAGGCGTTGCTACATGACCCGTTATTCAGACAGCGAGTAGAGAAAAACCGGAAGGGGAAAGGCAGCTACCAACGTAAGGAAAAACATTCGGGGCGGAATGACCGGGAGGCCAGTGGCAAAAAAGTGAATCACTTTTTTACCACTGGCCTTCTGCTTTCTGTTGCCTGATTACGAACGTTTATTTTGTTCTTTCAGCAGATCGCGAATCTCACTTAACAAAACTTCTTCTTTCGTAGGTGCCGGTGGTGCAGCTGGCGCTTCTTCTTTCTTACGATTCAGTTTATTCATCAGTTTGATCGCCATAAAGATGGCAAATGCGACAATGATGAAATCAAATACGTTTTGAATAAACACGCCATAATGCATGACAACGGCCGGGACATCTCCCTGCGCATCGCGTAGCGTCACGGCGAACTGTTTAAAGTCGATCCCGCCAATGAGCAAACCCAGTGGAGGCATAATAATATCGGCCACTAATGACGATACAATTTTACCGAATGCCGCACCGATGATCACACCCACAGCCAAATCGACAACGTTCCCACGCATCGCGAATTCGCGAAACTCTTTTAAAAAACTCATTCTATTCTCCTTGAGTCAGTTGATACGTTAAGTTTAACAAATGTATTTTCATTTTCCATAACCAGTAAATATTTGCAGAAAAATATCATCCCTTGCTTAATAAGGGATAATAAAAAGGGCGCTCGCATGGCGCCCTGGGGAATTACAGGAAGAAAGGGCTGGGCTGGAAAAGTCTTTCGACATCCGAGATAAATTTTTTGTCCGTCAAAAACATAATCACATGATCGCCCTGTTCAATACGCAGGTTATTATTGGCGATCATCACGTCATTGCCACGGACGACGGCGCCGATGATCGTACCAGGCGGTAGCTTGATCTCATCGATCGAGCGTCCCACTACGCGGGAGGTACTTTCATCGCCGTGAGCCACCGCTTCAATGGCCTCCGCGACACCGCGACGCAGTGACGACACGCCAACAATATCGGCCTTACGCACATGGCTCAGCAGGGCGGAGATCGTGGCTTGCTGCGGTGATATAGCAATATCGATCACGCTACCCTGCACCAGATCGACGTAGGCTTTCCGCTGGATCAACACCATGACTTTTTTGGCGCCCATCCGTTTGGCCAGCATTGCGGACATGATGTTAGCTTCATCATCGTTGGTGACGGCAATAAAGAGATCGACTTGATCGATGTGTTCTTCCGCCAGCAGCTCCTGATCCGAGGCATCGCCATAGAAAACAATCGTATTCTGCAGTTTCTCCGCAAGCTCGGCGGCACGTTGCTGATCGCGTTCGATAAGCTTAACGCTGTAATCTTTCTCAAGACGACGAGCAAGACCTGCGCCGATATTCCCCCCGCCAACCAGCATGATGCGCTTATAGGGTTTTTCCAGGCGCTGCAGTTCGCTCATGACGGCCCGAATATGCTGTGATGCGGCAATAAAGAACACTTCATCGCCGGCTTCAACGATGGTCGAACCCTGCGGGCGAATGGGTCTGTCGTGGCGGAAAATGGCCGCTACGCGAGTATCGATATGCGGCATATGTTCACGCATTGTCGAGAGCGCATTCCCCACCAGTGGACCGCCGTAGTAGGCTTTTACCACCGCGAGGCTGACTTTGCCTTCGGCAAAGTTTACGACCTGCAGTGCGCCTGGGTATTCAATGAGTCGGTAGATATTGTCGATAACCAGCTGTTCGGGCGCGATAAGATGATCGATAGGCACCGCTTCCGAATGGAATAGCTTTTCGGCATCCCGTACGTAATCCGGAGAACGAATACGCGCAATACGATTAGGCGTATTGAACAGGGAATAAGCGACCTGGCAGGCCACCATATTGGTTTCATCTGAACTGGTTACGGCAACCAGCATGTCGGCGTCGTCGGCGCCCGCTTCACGCAGCACGCGCGGGTGGGAGCCGTGTCCCTGAACAACGCGAAGGTCGAATTTATCCTGCAGGCTGCGCAGGCGGTCACCATTGGTGTCGACCAGGGTGATATCGTTGTTCTCTCCGACGAGGTTTTCCGCAAGCGTTCCGCCTACCTGACCGGCGCCCAGAATAATAATCTTCATCAGCAGTGATCCATTATTTCCGATGTTTGATCAGCTTAGCGTAAAAGAACCCGTCACCCTCTTCTGCGTCGGGAAAATTTTGTCTGCCCGGTTGCTCAGGTGTGCCGGTGAGGCTGAGCTCTGCATCTGGCGTGCGCTTCAGGAACGCAGCAATTTGCTGACTATTCTCTTCTGGAAGAATTGAGCAGGTTGCATAGACCAGTGTTCCGCCAGGTTTCAGATGAGGCCAGATGGCGTCAAGAATCTCTGCCTGCAGCTGGGCCAACTCGGCAATGTCGCGATCGCGGCGTAGCCACTTAATATCCGGATGACGACGAATGACGCCTGTTGCCGAGCAGGGAGCATCGAGCAGAATGCGATCGAACTGTTCGTCTTCGCACCACTGAGCGGGATAGCGGCCATCTCCCTGTTTCACCTGCGCTTTCATGCCGAGTCGCTTCAGGTTGTCATAGACGCGCGACAGGCGCTGCTCATCAATATCAACCGCCATGACGCTGGCCTGCGGCGCCACTTCCAGAATATGCGTCGTTTTGCCGCCAGGGGCTGCGCACAGATCGAGGATTCTCTCGCCGTTTTCTGGGCTCAGATAGCGCATGCAGCCCTGGGCTGAAGCATCCTGGACGGTAACCCAGCCCTGGTCGAATCCGGGTAATGCCTGAACGGGTGCCGGCGTTGCCAGGCGCACCGCATCAGGATAATCAGGATGGGTAAAACCTTGCAGTCCGGCCTCTTCCAGAAGCGCGAGCCACTCATCGCGCGAATGATGATTGCGGTTTACGCGCAGCCACATAGGCGGGCGTTGGTTATTTGCATCAGCAATAGCCTGCCATTGCTGCGGCCATGATTTTTGCAGACGCTTGAGCAACCATGCCGGATGAAGAAAACGACTCTCGCTTTGGGCAAATTCAGCCAACAAAGCTTCTTGCTGGCGCTGAAACTGACGTAAAACACCGTTGATTAGTCCCTTCAACTGCGGGCGTTTGATGGCTACCGCGCCTTCCACCGTTTCCGCCAGCGCAGCATGGGCTGGAATGCGGGTATAGAGCAGTTGATAAAACCCCACCATAATTAAATAGTGAACGGTGCGTTGTTTGCCTGTCATCGGGCGAGCCATCAGTTTGTTAACCAGCCAGTCCAACTGGCTGAGGGTACGCAGAACGCCAAAGCACAGCTCTTGCAGCAGCGCTTTGTCCTTTTCCCCGACCTTTTGCTGTAATGGCGGCAGAACGTTACTTAATGACTGACCTTGTTCGACAACCTGCTCAAGGGCTTTCGCCGCCAGGCTGCGTAAATTTAGATTTTTTTTCATAACCGCAAAATAAAAATGCCCGGTAAATCCGGGCTTTAGACAGTGACTACCGTCAGGAGAGACGGTTACCGGGGATAAACCATTCCCGGCGAGAATTTAGCAAGTCCTGGGCGCTCATCGCTTTTTTACCTGCCGGCTGCAACAACTCGAGGTTCAGGATGCCATCGCCGGTTACGACCTGAATGCCTTGCTTGCCAGCGGCCACGATCGTACCAGGTTCAGCGCGGCGGGTTTCAGCAATGACGGATGCCTGCCACACTTTCACCGGTTGCTCATCAATTTCCAGCCAGCTCATAGGCCATGGGTTGAATGCGCGAATGCAACGTTCGAGTTGCGCAGCGGAAAGAGACCAGTCAATGCGGGCTTCTTCTTTACTGAGCTTCTCAGCATAGGTCACCAGCGCCTCATCCTGGACTTCCGGCTGAGTCGAACCGTTTGCGAGCTGGGTTAACGTTTCCAGCAACCCTTGTGGGCCAAGTTCTGCCAGCTTGTCATACAGACTGGCGCTGGTATCTTGTGCAGCGATTGGACAGGAGAGTTTATACAGCATGTCACCTGTATCCAGACCGACATCCATCTGCATGATGGTCACACCGGTTTCAGCATCACCCGCCCAGAGCGAGCGCTGAATAGGCGCCGCTCCGCGCCAGCGCGGCAGCAAAGAGCCGTGTACGTTGATACAGCCCAGCCGTGGCATATCCAGAACCGCTTTGGGCAGAATCAATCCGTAGGCCACGACGACCATGACATCGGCATTCAGCGAGGCAACCAACTGCTGATTTTCCTGTGGGCGCAGGGAGACAGGCTGAAATACCGGTAAATTATTAGCTTCAGCCAGCACTTTTACCGGGCTCGGCATGAGCTTTTTACCGCGGCCTGCGGGGCGATCGGGCTGGGTAAATACGCCAACAATCTGGTGCCCAGATGACAGCAGCGCATCGAGATGACGCGCTGCAAAATCGGGAGTTCCCGCAAAGATAATACGTAGTGATTGTGACACGTTAGTCCTTGTCCTCAGGCACGCGTACGCAAACGGTCCAGTTTTTCAACTTTCTGGCGAATACGCTGTTGTTTAAGCGGCGACAGATAATCGATAAACAGTTTGCCTACCAGGTGATCCATTTCATGCTGGATACAGATAGCCAGCAGGCCGTCAGCATTCAGTTCAAACGGCTTGCCTTCGCGATCCAATGCACGAATCTTCACGGTTTCGGCACGTGGCACTAGTGCGCGCTGTTCCGGGATAGACAAGCAACCTTCTTCGATACCCGTTTCACCGTCTTTTTCCAACAGCTCAGGGTTGATTAACACCAGCTGCTCTTCACGGTTTTCTGAAACATCGATAACGATAATGCGCTGATGAACATCTACCTGGGTGGCGGCCAGACCAATACCTTCTTCCGCGTACATCGTCTCGAACATATCATCGACGATGCGTTGAATTTCTGCATTGACTTCTTTTACCGGTTCAGCGACTTTGCGAAGGCGCTCGTCCGGGATATGTAACACTTGCAAAACTGCCATAAAGATCCAGAGTCGTATTCAGGAGTTGATAAGATTATTAGCTCTATTCTAGACAAAACCCCCTGTAATTGACAGTCTCGCTGTCCAATCGCAAAGATTGTTAAAGCCACTTATGGCAGGGGACAAGGATGACACCTACGGAGATCTGGCTGCGTCTGATGAAGGTGAGCAACCTTTATGGTGACAACATGGTGATGGCTGCCAGAATACTGTGCGCAGCCTCGGTGCCAGATCGCGAAGCATTGTACGCCTGCGGTCTGAGCGCAGCGCAAGCGAAGCAATTTCTATCCGTTGGCCAACAAGAGCTTGCGTCTACGCTATTGTGGCTGGAGCAACCCGGGCACCACCTGTTACTCGCTGATAATCCATTCTACCCACCCCGACTGCGCGCCATTGCTGACTATCCCGGCGCGCTTTTCGTTTGTGGAGATTTGGCCGTGTTGAGCAGTTTGCAACTGGCCATTGTCGGCAGCCGTTCCCACTCCTGGTACGGTGCTCGCTGGGGGAAACTGTTCAGCGAAAGCCTGGCGCGTCTCGGTATCACCATTACCAGCGGTCTGGCGATCGGCATTGACGGTGTCGCTCACCGCGGCGCACTTGAGGCGCGCGGGAAGACAATCGGCGTACTTGGCAATGGATTAGGCGCAATCTACCCACGCCGTCATCATGCATTAGCCGGGAATATAGTGGAGAGCGGGGGAGCATTGCTGTCTGAGTTTCCTCTTTCAGCCTCCCCGTGGCCGGGAAACTTCCCTCGTCGGAATCGAATTATCAGCGGACTGAGTATTGGCGTGCTGGTGATTGAGGCCGCTTTGAAAAGTGGCTCGCTGGTGACCGTTCGCTGTGCGCTGGAGCAAGGAAGAGAGGTTTTTGCCCTACCTGGGCCGGTAGGTAATCCGGGTTCCGAGGGTCCACTCTGGCTGATTAAACAAGGTGCCATCCCCGTGACATCAGCGGCAGATATCATCGACTATTGCCAGCAGGAACTGCGATGGCTCCAGGATGTGCCTGACAATATAAATAATTGCATGGATCCGCCTCCCCTGGCATTGCCATTTCCAGAGCTCCTGGCTAACGTAGGAGATGAGGTAACACCTGTTGACGTTGTCGCTGAACGTGCCGGCCAATCTGTGCCAGTGACCGTAGCTCAGCTACTTGAACTGGAGTTAGCAGGCTGGATCGCAGCTGTACCCGGCGGCTATGTCCGATTAAGGAGGGCAAGCCATGTTCGACGTACTCATGTATTTGTTTGAGACTTACATCCAAAACGAAGCAGAAATGCGCGTGGATCAGGATAGACTGACCCGGGATCTCACCGATGCAGGATTCGATCGGGAAGATATTTATAACGCGTTGATGTGGCTAGAGAAACTGGCTGACTATCAGGAGGGGCTCGTTGCTCCCATGCAGCTTGCTTCTGACCCGCTCTCTTTGCGGATTTATACCGAAGAAGAGTGTCTGCGTCTGGATGCCAGTTGCCGGGGATTTTTATTATTCCTCGAGCAGATTCAGGTGTTGAACCTCGAAACACGGGAAATGGTGATAGAGCGCGTGCTGGCGCTGGATACAGCAGAATTCGATCTGGAAGACCTGAAATGGGTGATCCTGATGGTACTGTTTAATATTCCGGGCTGCGAAAATGCCTATCAACAAATGGAAGAATTACTCTTCGAAGTAAATGAAGGTATGCTGCACTAATCTTATTGCGGCAACATCGAGTTGTTATGACCAAATCAGCACTGT
Organism: Raoultella sp. T31; assembly: GCF_002806725.1. Classification (NCBI taxonomy): domain Bacteria; kingdom Pseudomonadati; phylum Pseudomonadota; class Gammaproteobacteria; order Enterobacterales; family Enterobacteriaceae; genus Klebsiella; species Raoultella sp. T31. The sequence continues at coordinate 3,086 of NZ_PIBO01000053.1, read as the reverse complement.
TTTCGGTGCGTAAAAATGAGCCCTGCCCACAGTGCGGGGCTGAACTGGTAATTCGCTCCGGGAAACACGGGCCGTTTCTCGGTTGCTCACACTATCCGGACTGTGACTATGTCCGTCCGCTGAAAAATCAGGCGGACGGACATATCGTAAAGGTACTGGAGGGGCAGGAATGTCCGTCTTGCGGTGCCGTTATGGTGTTACGTCAGGGACGCTTCGGTATGTTTATTGGCTGCAGCCGTTACCCGGAATGTGAACATACTGAAACTATTGATAAACCTGATGAAACAGCGATTTCCTGCCCGCAGTGTGGGCAAGGGCAGCTGGTTCAGCGTCGTTCTCGTTTCGGCAAAACCTTTCATTCCTGCGATCGTTATCCCGATTGCCAGTTCGTTATCAACTTCAAACCGGTAGCGGGTGAATGCCCTGAATGCCACTATCCGCTATTAATCGAAAAGAAAACGGCGCAGGGCGTAAAACGCTTTTGTGCCAGTAAACAATGTGGAAAGCCGATCCCGGCGGAACAAATCAGTGAATAAGAACCTGCAATCAGAAACTGTCGCCCATGCCGTGACGGTACTGCATAACGAACATGTCATCGCCTATCCGACAGAAGCCGTTTTTGGCGTAGGCTGCGATCCTGACAGCGAAACGGCAGTCATGCGCCTGCTGGCGCTTAAACAACGCCCCGTCGAGAAGGGGCTCATTCTGATCGCGGCCAGCTACGAACAACTGACACCTTATATTGATGATTCGCGGCTTAATGATAAACAGCGAGCGGCGATCTTCTCCTGCTGGCCGGGACCGGTGACGTTTGTCTTTCCGGCTCGCGCCACAACGCCACGCTGGTTGACCGGGCGCTTTGATTCCCTGGCGGTACGCGTCAGCGATCATCCGCTGGTGGTCGAATTGTGCGAGGCTTATGGCAAACCGCTGGTTTCAACCAGCGCGAATTTATCCGGTCAGCCGCCTTGCCGCACCACGGCTGAAGTTCTGGCTCAGTTTGGCGCCAGTTTCCCGGTCGTCGATGGTGCAACAGGTGGGCGTCAGAATCCGTCTGAAATTCGCGATGCCCTGACGGGCGAACTCTTTCGCCAGGGGTAATTTATGCAAACCTACGCTGTCTTCGGCAATCCGATCGCCCACAGTAAGTCCCCCTCTATTCACCAGCGCTTTGCGCAGCAGCTGCAGATTGTGCATCCGTATGGGCGAGTTCTGGCGCCGCTGGACGATTTTCGCTCTACTCTGGATACCTTCTTCGCCGAAGGGGGAAAGGGCGCTAACGTTACCGTTCCGTTCAAGGAGGAAGCGTTTGCCCGAGCGGATGAACTGACCGAACGTGCGGCTCTGGCGGGGGCGGTGAATACCCTAAAAAGGCTGGACGATGGACGTTTGCTAGGGGACAACACCGACGGGATTGGACTGCTGAGCGATCTGGAGCGGTTGGGGTTCATTAAACCGGGCTATCGGGTATTGCTCATCGGGGCTGGCGGGGCATCGCGGGGTGTCTTGCTACCCCTGCTGTCACTGGATTGCGCTGTCACTATTGTTAACCGTACTTATTCCCGCGCACAGGAACTGGCGACGCTGTTTGCGCATACCGGTAGTGTATGCGCGCTTGAGATGGGATCGCTGGCTGAGCATGAGTTCGATCTCATTATTAATGCAACTTCCAGCGGTATCAGCGGCGATGTGCCGGCAGTTCCCGCGTCCCTAATCAACACGCACGTCTATTGTTATGACATGTTTTATCAGAAGGGCAGCACGCCGTTTTTACACTGGTGCCAGGAGCATGGTGCGAAAATGTGTGCCGATGGGCTGGGTATGCTGGTGGCGCAGGCCGCGCACGCCGTTCTGCTCTGGCATGGGGTCCTGCCCGAGATTACGCCGGTTATTCAGGCTTTGCATAAGGAACTGAATACGTGAATCAGGCGATTCAGTTTCCTGACAGAGAGGAGTGGGATAGCGACCGGCAGTGTGTCACCTTTCCCGCACTGGTTAATGGTATGCAGCTCACCTGCGCAATCAGAGGCGTAACGTTAAAACAGCGCTTCGGTGGTGATACTCCCGGGCAGTGGCTGGCCGCGTTTTGTGGACATCGCTGGGATCTGGAAGAAGAAGCTGAAGTATTGATCCGCGACCAGCAGGAAGATAATCAGGGCTGGGTATGGTTATCCTGATCCAGATAATCGTTTTTCCATTTCACATAGTTGTTTGCTGAATAGAGCAGACCTGCCCGTTCCGCCTCCGTCAGGGGGCGGATTTGTTTCACCGGGTTGCCAAAATAGAGATAGCCGCTTTCCAGCCGTTTGTTTTGCGGGACCAGGCTACCGGCACCAATCATCACATCGTCTTCTACTACTACGCCATCCAGTAAAATCGAGCCCATGCCAACCAGCACCCGATTGCCAATAGTACAGCCATGCAGCATGACCTTGTGACCAACGGTGACCTCTTCACCAATGATCAGCGGATTTCCCTGAGGGTTAGAGGCGGATTTGTGGGTGACATGCAGCACGCTGCCGTCCTGAATGTTAGTGCGGGCACCGATTGCTACATAGTTAACATCTCCACGAATCGCAACCAGCGGCCAGATGCTGACATCATCAGCCATTCGGACATCGCCGATCGCTACGCTGGTGGCATCGATCATCACTCGCTGGCCGGTTTGAGGGAATAAATCTTTATAAGGACGTAAATTAGCGGACATGGTTACCTCAATGAACCTGGGTTGTACCAAGACTCTGGTGGCTTTTGCGGCCACCTGCAACCCCTTATTGTGGTGAAAATTGAGCAATCTGAACAATAACGCCGCGAAAAGGGCGAAAAACCATCACTTGAAAAAAAAGATCGATAAAAGACTTGTGCAATAAAATGGGATCCCTATAATGCGCTCCCACTGACACGGCACATGTGAACGAGTTCACAGAGTAAGCCGGGTCGGCAGAGAAAAAATTCTGAAATTCAGGGTTGACTCTGGAAGAGGAAAGCGTAATATACGCCACCTCGCGACAGAGCGCTAAAGCGCGTCGCAACTGCTCTTTAACAATTTATCAGACAATCTGTGTGGGCACTCAAAGTGACATGGA
>NZ_PIBO01000052.1:0-30130 GCF_002806725.1 Raoultella sp. T31 | reverse complement strand
GCACGCCTGTTAAATTGCCCGACGGCGCTGCGCTTGTACGGGCCTACGGAGTTTGTGCAAATCTTCGAGGTGACGGGTTTTGTAGGCCGGGTCAGGCGCCGCCGCCACCCGGCAAAACGCGGGCGCCGTATGCACAACCGGCCTGTCATGGTTCTCAGAGGCGCTTCAGGAGAGCGCCCTGAATTGTCAACGGATCAATCCTGTTAAATTGCCCGACGGCGCTGCGCTTGTACGGGCCTACGGAGTTTGCGCAAATCTTCGAGGTGACGGGTTCTGTAGGCCGGGTCAGGCGCCGCCGCCACCCGGCAAAACGCGGGCACCGTATGCAAAACCGGCCTGTTATGGGCCTCAGACGCGCTTCAGGATAGCGCCCCGGATGGTCAACGGAGCACGCCTGTTAAATTGCCCGACGGCGCTGCGCTTGTACGGGCCTACGGAGTTTGTGCAAATCTTCGAGGTGACAGGTTCTGTAGGCCGGGTCAGGCGTCAGCCGCCACCCGGCAAAACGCGGGCGCCATATGCACAACCGGCCTGTCATGTGTCTCAGGCGGGCACCATATGCAAAACAGGATTGCCGTGAGGCACAGGCGCCCTGCTGGAGGGCGCTTTTTTATGCCAGCAGGCAGGGGCTAAGCCAGTCTGCGGCGCAGGAACCACTGCTCGGGACGGGCAAACATCACCAGATTACCCACCAGAATCAGCATCAGCCCGATAACCGCGTTGCTGTGCCAGACGTAGCCTTCGTAAAACGTTGAAATCGTCAGGGCCACCAGCGGGAACAGCAGGGTACTGTAGGCGGCTTTGCCGGCGCCAATCCGCCCAACCAGCGTAAAGTAAGCGCCGAACGCAATCACCGATCCGAACAGCGCCAGGTACAACAGCGCGCCCATATAGCTTAGCGTCCACTGGGGAGTGAAATCATCGCCGCGCACCAGAGCGATAGCCCCCATGACCAGGGTACCGTAGAGCATCGCCCAGCTGTTGGTGGTCAGGGTTTCCAGACCACGGCGCTGGTGGCGCATACTGAGCATATTGCCGAGGGAAAAACCGTAGGTTCCCAGCGCGCTGAGGCCAATCCCCCACAGCAGGGACGCGTTGAGCCCGTTGCTGAGCAAATCGTCCCAGAACAGCGTGATGATTCCCACAAGGCCGAGCGCGGCGGCAAGCCAGAAACGAGCGGGCGGCTGCTGACGGAAGAAAATAAACCCGTTGACGGCGTTAAACAGGACCGCCATGGAAAAAATAACCGATTCGAGGCCGGTATTAATGTACGCGGCGGCGGTATAAAAGCACCAGAAGTTGAAACAGAAGACGCAGCAGCCCTGTAGCACACAGAACAGATGATCGCGCAGCGCCAGCGGACGCAGACGACGAGTTGCCAGCAGAATCGCCAGCATCGTGACGCTGGCTACCGCAAAACGCCAGAAAATGGAGACCGGCGCGGAGACCGGCCCCTGTTGTAAAAAGATGGCAATCCACGTCGTGCCCCAGATAACAACCACCAGTCCGTACAGTATTGCGTTCAAAACATGTCTCCCATAAGCACACCAGGGACGCAGTGTGGCGGTTTTTGCGCGCCGTCGCTGTCATCCATGCGGCCTGGACTTGCAAATTCTTGCGCTTATTTTTGCCGAATGGCCGGAGAGATCTGGTATCCGCGGTCGACTCTTCATAGACTAGGGGCTCGCGAAATCAGATGTGTGAAGGTTATGGCATACGGGACGTTCGAAATATTACGCCGACAAAAAGCTGTCCTGCGGGAGACGGTGGAGCTCAACTCCGGTATTCAACTGGCGGCGTGGTATAACAATCGCGATACGGTCACGGTGCGCAGCGACCATCATACGCTGAGTCTGTATGTTGCCGATGGTTACGAAAGTTACCAGAAAACGCCGCAGGGCTGGAAAAATGGCGGCGGCCCGGATCGTTTTTGCCTGATGCCAAAAGGGGCGGAGAGCACCTGGGATATTCGCGGCGACCTCTCGTTCGTACACCTGTACTGTACCGACGAACATCTACGTCGGGTCGGCGAGCAGATCTGGGACCGCAGCCCGGCGTCGTTTAGCCTGCAGGAACAGACCTTTTCCCGGGATGATAAAATCACCGCCGTCTATCGCCAGTTTCTGCTCGATTGCGACTGGCAGCAGCAGGCCAACCAACTGACGCTAAGCTCCGCCAGCACGCTGCTGCTGACCCACCTTATTCAGCACTATTCGAACGTTCAGTGGCGTTTACCCACTGTCTCCGGCGGCCTGGCGCCGCACGTTCTGCGCAATCTGCTGGCGTGGATTGAGGAGCATCTGGATCAGCCGCTGACTCTGGCGGATCTGGCGCAGGAGGCGGCGCTCAGTGAATATCACTTCGCGCGGATGTTCCGGCAGTCAATGAACATGGCGCCGCACCAGTATGTGATGCAGCGGCGAATGGTTAAGGCGCAGGCGCTTATCTGCCACAGCGCCCGGTCATTGACCGATATCGCGATGGCCTGTGGTTTCAGCTCCGCCAGCCATTTCAGCAACCGGGTGAAAAGCGTCACCGGCCTGACGCCCTCACAATTACGCGCGGCGCAGCGCTGACAGCAGGGCGAAACTCACCCCGCCGAGCGCCAGTCCCCAGAAGGCCGAGCCGATCCCCGCCAGGGTCACGCCGCTGGCGGTGACCAGAAACGTCACCACCGCCGCGTCGCGCTCATTCTCCTGATTCAGCGCCTGAAACAGACTTCCGCCAAGCGTCCCGAGCAGCGCCAGCCCGGCCAGCATCTGAATCCACGCCGTCGGTAGCGCGGACATCAACGACGTAATCGATCCGCCGAACAGGCCGGCCAGCAGATAAAAACCGCCCGCGGCGGCGGCGGCCAGCCAACGTCGCTGCGGGTCAGGATGGGCCTCCGGACTTTGGCAAATTGCGGCGGTAATGGCGGCAATACAGATCGAATAGACGCCAAAAGGTGACAGTACCAGCGCCAGACCCGCGGTAGCGACAATCAGCGGCGACACGGGCACCCGGTAGCCGGAAGCCTGCATGGTGGCGAACCCGGGGGCGTTTTGCGAGGCCATGGTGACCAGGAAGAAGGGGACGCCGACGCTGAGCAACAGCGAAGGGGTAAACTGTGGCGCGATATATTCCGGGGCGACAAAAGCGAGGCTGATGTGCGTCCCGACGACATCGCCGGAGAACACGGCGATGGCGCCGCCGACCAGCAGCGCTGCCACCACCGCAAAGCGCGGGTACAGCGCTTTACACAGCAGCCAGGCTGCCAGCATCCCGCCGCACAGCAGCAGATGGCCTTCAAGGGTGGCGAAGGCCTGCAGACCGAAGCGCAGTAAAATCCCTGCCAGCATGGCGGCTGCGAGCGAGTGGGGGATGATTTTCATCAGCCGGGCAAAAAGGCCGGTCAGCCCGCATAGCACCATTAAGCCATTCGCAAAGATAAACACGCCGATCGCCTGGTGCAGCGTCACCCCCTGTAATCCGCTGACCAGCAGCGCCGCGCCGGGGGTCGACCAGGCGGTGAGGATCGGCACTTTGCGCCAGAGCGTGAGGGCCAGCGTGCTGACCCCCATTCCCAGCCCGAGAGCCGTCATCCAGCCAGCTATCTGACCCGCGCTGGCGCCAGCGCTGGCGGCGGCCTGCCAGATAATGGCGGCCGAACTGGCGTAGCCCACCAGAACGGCGATAAACCCGGCGAGCAGCGTCGGCAGCGGGAGTGAGAATGAGCGCATAGTGACCTCTTGTGCGTTATAGCGTCCGGTAAAATGTAGCACTGTGCGTTATAGCGCACAACCATCTTTCCCCGCTTTGCATGTCGCCGTCAACATCGTCCCGGACGTTCCCGGCGCGTTTCCCGACTAAACTCCCTGTAGAATCATACCAATGCGCGTATAATTTCCGCTGAGCATATCAGGAGGTGGAATGAATATTGCGCAACATCTGGCGACGACCCTGAAAACGCTGCGTCAACAGCGCGGCTGGAGCCTGTCGCGACTGGCGGAAGAAACCGGGGTATCAAAAGCGATGCTCGGGCAGGTTGAACGAAATGAATCCAGCCCGACGGTGGCCACGTTATGGAAAATCGCCACCGGTCTGAACGTGCCGTTCTCGGCGTTTATCGTCACCGATGAAGCGACCGCGCCGACCGCCTTTGACCCGCAGCAGCAGGCGATGGTGGTGACGCCCGTTTTCCCGTGGGACCCGGAACTGCGTTTCGACCATTTTTCGATTACTCTTGCCCCCGGCGCGCTCAGCGAATCCACGCCGCATGAGAAAGGGGTGATTGAACATGTGGTGGTGATAAGCGGTGAGCTGGATCTGTGTCTGCAGGGGAAGTGGCTGACGCTCACGAGTGGAGAGGGGCGGCGGTTTGCCGGAGACATGGCCCATGCCTATCGTAACCGCGGCGCGCAAACGGTCCATATTCACTCGCTGATACATTATCCCAAAGAAAAAGCCGCGGGCATTTAACCTGCGGCCAATCAAATGATTAATGTAACCACTCACAACGTGACGAGGAAAATCCGGAATACAAGATGACTGTAACTGTAGCCGTTTTGCGAAGGAAATACCTTTTCCTTCAATGCCTTGCTGGAAACTGAAAATTCACCCGTTCCGCGTGATGGAAAATGATTTCGTCTGTGCCCACTTCTGACTACAATAGCCGCCATTTCGACCCCCTATAACGGATAACGACGAGCGTATGCGCCTGCACAACCATCATCTTGAACTTCTTAGCCCCGCCCGCGATGCCGGGATCGCCCGTGAAGCGATTTTACACGGCGCAGACGCGGTTTATATCGGCGGACCGGGTTTCGGCGCACGCCACAACGCCAGCAACAGCCTCAGCGACATCGCCGGACTGGTGCCTTTCGCCCATCGCTACGGCGCGAAAATCTTTGTGACGCTGAATACGATTCTTCACGATGATGAACTGGAACCTGCGCAGCGACTGATTACCGACCTGTATGAAGCCGGCGTTGATGCGCTGATCGTGCAGGATATGGGGGTGATGGAGCTGGATATTCCGCCTGTTGAACTTCACGCCAGCACCCAGTGCGACATTCGCAGCGTCGAGAAGGCAAAATTCCTCTCCGACGTCGGCTTTAGCCAAATCGTGCTGGCGCGCGAGCTGAACCTGCAACAGATTAAAGCGATTTACGACAATACCGACGCGACGATCGAGTTCTTTATTCACGGCGCCCTGTGCGTGGCCTATTCCGGGCAGTGCAATATCTCCCACGCCCAGACCGGGCGCAGCGCTAACCGCGGCGACTGCTCCCAGGCGTGCCGTTTGCCGTATACCCTGAAAGATGACCAGGGCCGGGTGGTGGCGTACGAGAAGCATCTGCTGTCGATGAAGGATAATGACCAGACGGCAAACCTGGCCCAACTGATTGACGCCGGGGTGCGCTCCTTCAAAATTGAAGGTCGCTATAAAGATATGAGCTATGTGAAGAACATCACCGCGCACTATCGGCAGATGCTCGATGCGATTATTGAAGATCGTGGCGATCTGAGGCGTTCGTCCGCCGGGCGCACCGAACACTTTTTCGTTCCCTCCACCGATAAAACCTTCCATCGCGGCAGCACCGACTACTTTGTCAATGCCCGCAAAGGCGACATCGGCGCCTTCGATTCGCCGAAATTTATCGGTCTGCCGGTGGGCGAAGTGCTGAAAGTGGCTAAAGACCACCTCGATGTCGAAGTGAGCGAGGCGCTGACCAATGGCGATGGCCTCAACGTGATGATTAAGCGCGAAATCGTCGGGTTCCGCGCCAATACGGTGGAAAAAACCGGCGAAAATCGCTATCGCGTCTGGCCGAACGAGATGCCGGCTGACCTGCATAAAGTCCGCCCGCACCAGGTGCTGAACCGTAACCTCGACCATAACTGGCAGCAGGCTTTGCAAAAGACCTCCAGCGAGCGGCGGATTGCGGTGGACATCGAACTCAGCGGCTGGCAGGAACAGCTGGTGCTGACGATGACCTGCGAAGATGGCGTCAGCGTCACCCACACCCTCGACGGCGAGTTTGCCGAAGCGACCCACGCGGAGAAAGCGCTGGCGAACCTGCGGGACGGCGTGGCGAAGCTGGGGCAAACTATCTATTTTGCCCGCGATGTGCGGATCAATCTCCCCGGCGCGCTGTTTGTGCCCAATAGCCTGCTCAATCAGTTGCGCCGGGAAACGGCAGAACGGCTGGACGAGGCGCGGGTGAATGCCGCGCCGCGCGGCCAGCGTAAAGCGGTTTCCGTCCCGCCGCCGGTTTATCCCGAAACCCATTTATCGTTCCTTGCTAACGTTTATAACCATAAGGCGCGTGCGTTTTACCAGCGCTATGGCGTCAAGCTCATTGATGCGGCCTATGAAGCGCATCAAGAGAAGGGCGATGTGCCGGTGATGATCACCAAGCACTGCCTGCGTTTTGCCTTCAATTTATGCCCGAAACAGGCCAAGGGCTCGATTAAGAGCTGGAAAGCGACGCCGATGCAGCTCATTCACGGCGATGAAGTGCTGACGCTGAAATTCGACTGTCGTCCGTGCGAAATGCACGTCATCGGCAAGATGAAAAATCATATTTTGAAAATGCCGCTTCCGGGGAGCATCGTCGCCTCGGTCAGCCCGGATGAGCTGTTAAAAACCCTGCCGAAGCGGAAAGGCGCCTGATCGACGGCAGACGCTACTGGCGGAAGTGCATTTTCGGTTTGCGCGCATTCTGCCAGTGGTGACGCTCGCGCAGATCGGCGGCGGCCTCGTCCCGCTGGCTGCGCAGTTCATCACTATCGGCCTCGTGCAGCAGCTGCTGTTCGAGGCTTTGTACCGGGAAGTAGTCATGTCCTTGCTTGCGGGCCAGCAAATGGCCGGAAAATAACGCACACATCAGCACCAATGCCGAAACGCATCTCCTGAGCATATCTATTTCCAGTGACAGACGAGTGGGGCTACTATGCCCTGAATTTCTTGAGCTTTATTATCGGGTTATCAAAGAAGAGCAAAGTCTGCGTCAGTTGTTGCTGACGAAAGGCGAAAAAAAACCCGATGCGATGAACGCGTCGGGCCTGAGAGCGATGATGGATACTGTCAGCCACTCAACATGGTGATAACCCGGAGTGCCTGCGTATCAGCGTTATCCTGAGCGCTGCGGATTAAACTTTCAGCCCCGCCGCGGTCATTAAAAAGCGAAAGAGCATACTGACTGCGCCCAGCGCCAGCACGCTGACGCCCCATAGTGTGACCATCCATAATAATTGCTTCAGTCGTGACTGATTCATCAATGATACCCCTCACCATGTTGGACTTTGCCGCGGAACACGTAGTAGCTCCAGAAGGTATAGCCCAGGATCACCGGAATAATGAGCAGGGCGCCCACCAGCATAAACCCCTGGCTCTGCGGCGGCGCGGCGGCCTGCCACAGCGTAATACCCGGTGGAATAATGTGCGGCCAGATACTGATCCCCAGACCGCTGAAACCGAGGAACACCAGGCCCAGCGTCAGAATAAAGGGCAGCGCGTGACGCTCAGGGTTGTGCAGATCCCGCCACAGCCAGACGCCGATCGCTACAACCAGCAGGGGAACCGGCAGCAGGAAAAAGAGGTTTGGCAGAGTGAACCAGCGGTCGGCGATGGCCGGTTGCGCCAGCGGCGTCCACAGGCTGATGACGGCGATGGTGACCAGCAGCGCCAGCAGCAGCGTCCGCGAGGTATGGCGCATTTTTTCCTGTAGCGGATTTCCGCTCTTCATCACCAGCCAGGTGGCTCCCAGCAGCGCATAGGCGATGGTCAACCCCAGACCGCAGAACAGGGTGAACGGCGTCAGCCAGTCGAGCATGCCGCCGCTGAACGTGCGGCCGCTCACCGGGAAGCCGTTAATGACCGCCCCGACAACCACCCCCTGTGAGAAGGTGGCCAGCAGCGAACCGCCAAGGAATGCGCGATCCCAGAACGGACGATGCGACGGCGTTGCCTGGAAGCGAAACTCAAACGCCACGCCGCGAAAAATCAGGCCGATTAACATTAACGTCAACGGGATCGCCAGCGCATCGATAATCACCGCATAGGCGAGGGGAAACGCGCCGAACAGCCCGGCGCCGCCAAGCACCAGCCAGGTTTCGTTGCCGTCCCAGACCGGCGCCACGCTGTTAACCATGACGTCGCGGTCTTGCGCATCGCGGGTGGTCGAGAACAAAATGCCGATCCCTAAATCGAAGCCATCCATCACGATGTACATCAGGGTGGCGAAGACGATAATGACGAACCAGATAACTGAGAGATCGATCCCCATTAGTGGGACTCCTTATGCTGAAAACCTTCTGTTGCCGCGGAGAGCGGGCGGGCCGGGGTACCGGATACCGGTGGATTGAAGGTCTGTGGTCCTTTGCGGATCAGGCGCAGCATATAGCTGTAGCCGACGCCAAATACCGAGCTATAGACGACGAAGAAAGTCAGCAGACTGATGGTCATATGCATGTCGCCGTGGGCGGAGACGGCATCAGCAGTGCGCTGTACGCCATAGACCACCCAGGGCTGGCGGCCCACTTCGGTCGTGACCCAACCGGCGAGAATGGCAATCAGCCCGGAAGGACCCATCAACAGCGCAAAGCGCAGGAAGGGTTTCGACTGATACAGACGTTTGCGGTAGCGCAGCCACAGCGCCAGCGTACCAAGCAGGATCATCAACATGCCGAGTCCGGCCATCAGGCGAAATGACCAGAACACCACGGTGGCGTTAGGACGGTCCTGCGGCGCGAATTCCTTCAGGGCAGGAACCTGTTTGTCCAGACTATGGGTCAGGATCAGGCTGCCGAGAGCCGGGATCTCCAGTCCGTAGCGGGTGCGTTCCTGCTCCATATCCGGCCAGCCGACCAGCAGCAGGGGCGTCGGTTCGCCCGGAGGGTTTTCCCAGTGTCCCTCGATGGCGGCAATTTTCGCCGGCTGATGTTTCAGGGTGTTCAGACCGTGCATATCGCCGATCATCGCCTGAACAGGGGCAACGATAAGCGTCATCCACAGCGCCATCGAAAACATCGCGCGGATCGCCGGCGTGTTGTTACCGCGCAGCAGATGCCACGCCGCCGAGGCCCCGACAAACAGCGCGCTGCTGAGAAAAGCCGCCACCGTCATATGAAACAGACGATACGGGAACGACGGGTTGAAGATAACCGCGAACCAGTCGACGGGGACCACCTGGCCGTTAACAACTTCGAACCCCTGCGGGGTCTGCATCCAGCTGTTGGAGGCGAGGATCCAGAAGGTTGAGATGATGGTGCCCAGGGCGACCATGCAGGTGGCGAAAAAGTGCATGCCGGGGCTGACGCGATTCCAGCCAAAGAGCATGACCCCGAGGAATCCCGCCTCAAGGAAGAAGGCGGTCAGGACTTCATAAGTCAGCAGCGGGCCGGTAATACTGCCGGCAAACTCGGAGAAACCGCTCCAGTTAGTGCCGAACTGGTAGGCCATCACCAGACCGGAGACGACGCCCATGCCGAAGTTAACGGCGAAAATCTTTGACCAGAAGTGGTAAAGCGAGCGCCAGACAGGATTTTTTGTCTTCAGCCACAATCCTTCCAGTACCGCCAGATAGCTGGCCAGGCCAATGGTGATGGCGGGAAAGATAATGTGGAATGAGACGGTAAAGGCGAATTGGATTCGCGCAAGGTGGAATGCATCAAGACCGAACATGCAGAACTCCGCAAGAAAATTGATTCAGCGCAATTATAGGTGCCGAATGGGTAGGGTTGCAGAGGCAGAAAGGGTGTTTTTTGTAATAACAGTTGCCTGACTGTTATGGCTTTTATCGGCTGTTAGTGAGCGATGACCTGTCGCTGTTGGTTTTCCATATAAAGCTCCGCGTCATTAAGTTGAAAGGGCCAGATTCCACGGCGCACGGCCGCGGGCGAAGAGCGCTGCCGCGCCGATTTGCGCTTCGTTACTGACATCCCACGGTGCGACAGTCGCTCCTGTCTTTATACTGCGACAGGCCGTTGCAACTGTTGATACCGACGATCGGGGCCTGTTTTTCCGTCGCGGATCGACAGTAGAGCGGGGCGGGCAGAGATATAACAGTTATTATAAACGGCTATTTTTTTATGGCTGATATACTATAGACATAAACCTGAATCGCGAGACTCCTCATGAAAAAGTATCAGCAGCTTGCGCAGCAGCTGACCGAACAGATTGCGCTCGGTGTCTGGCAACCCGGCGACCGGCTGCCTTCGCTGCGCGAGCAGGTGGTCAGCAGCGGCATGAGCTTTATGACCGTCAGCCACGCTTACCAACTGCTGGAAAGCCAGGGACGGATTATTGCCCGCCCGCAGTCCGGCTACTACGTGGCGCCAAAACCGGTCAGGCTTCGCCAGCCGCCACCGCCTGCGCAGGTGACGCGTGATGAATCGGTGGATATCAACACCTACATTTTCGAGGTACTGCAGGCCAGCCGTCGGGCTGCGATGCTGCCCTTCGCCTCGGCATTCCCCGACCCGCGGCTGTTCCCGCTCCAGCAGCTTAACCGCTCGCTGGCGCAGGTGAGCAAACACGCCACCGCCATGAGCGTGATTGAGAATTTGCCGCCGGGCAATGACGATCTGCGCCACGCGATCGCCCGCCGCTACGCGCTGCAGGGGATGAATATCTCGCCGGATGAAATCGTGATTACCGCCGGGGCCCTGGAAGCGCTGAATCTCAGCCTGCAGGCGGTGACGGAACCGGGCGACTGGGTGGTGGTGGAAAATCCCTGTTTTTACGGCGCGCTGCAGGCGCTGGAAAGGCTGCGCCTGAAAGCGCTGTCGGTGGCGACGGATGTTAAAGAGGGGATTGATTTAGCCGCGCTGGAGCAGGCGCTGCAGAGTTACCCGGTCAAGGCCTGCTGGCTGATGACCAATGGACAGAATCCGCTCGGCTTTACGCTTAGCGCGGAGAAAAAGGCGCAGCTGGTGGATCTGCTGGCTCGCTATAACGTGGTGCTGATTGAGGATGATGTCTACAGCGAACTCTATTTTGGCCGCGAAAAACCGCTCCCCGCCAAATTCTGGGACCGGCAGGAGATGACGCTGCACTGTAGTTCGTTCTCAAAATGCCTGGTGCCTGGTTTTCGTATCGGCTGGGTAGCGGCCGGTAAACATGCTCAACGGATTCAGCAGCTGCAGTTAATGAGTACGCTCTCCACCAGTTCGCCGATGCAGATGGCGTTGGTCGATTACCTCTCTACCCGGCGCTATGACGCCCACCTCCGCCGCCTGCGTCGCCAGCTTGCTGAGCGTAAACAGCAGGCCTGGCAGGCGCTGCTGCGCCATCTGCCCGCTGAGGTGAAAATCCATCACAGCGACAGCGGTTACTTTTTGTGGCTCGAACTGCCGGAAGGGGCCGATGCCGGAGAGCTGAGCGCCCGGGCCTTGCGAGATAATATCAGTATTGCGCCCGGGAAGATGTTCTCTATCACCGCCAGCTGGACGTCATTTTTCCGTTTTAATACCGCGTGGGGCTGGGGAGAAAGAGAAGAGCAGGGGGTTAAACGACTCGGCGAACTTATTCGTGAGCAGCTGAGCTGAAACGCTGATTGTTTTATCTACGGCCAAACCGCCGCGGATAAAATAACTAAATAGTATTATCAAACCCGGCCGGTTAATAATTTACCGGCCCTGGTCATAGGAAATACGCATAGCCGTATCCTGCCTCTAACTCCTTGTCTATAATCTATATTGTTGTCAGGTATTCATCGATTTTTGTGGAATGCGCCCCTTGTCACAACCTGAATAAATTTCTCCAGGGGGCGTAAGTGCGCCGTCTATGGTTATTAAGGGAGATATTTTTACGGCACGGCTGCCGCTAATTTTATTGTGACAGGAGTAACACCCGATGAGCAAAAAAATTGCCCGTGGCAGCCTCTATGCGCTGGGGATGGCTATCCTGACGGCGCAGGCCGCTGAGCCGCCCGCTTCACTGGATAAAGGCGAAGGCCGGCTTGATATTATCGCCTGGCCGGGCTATATCGAGCGCGGCCAGACGGATAAAAACTATGACTGGGTGAGCCAGTTTGAAAAAGAGAGCGGATGTCAGGTGAACGTGAAAACGGCCGCCACGTCCGATGAGATGGTCAGCCTGATGGCGAAAGGCGGGTATGACCTGGTCACCGCCTCGGGTGATGCCTCGCTGCGCTTAATTATGGGCAAGCGGGTACAGCCCATTAATACGGCGCTGATCGGCAACTGGTCTACCCTCGATCCCCGCGTTGAAAAAGGTGCCTGGTTTAACGTCGGCGGTAAAGTCTACGGCACCCCGTACCAGTGGGGACCCAACCTGCTGATGTACAACACTAAAATATTCCCGACGCCGCCGGACAGCTGGAACGTGGTCTTTGTGGAGCAGAAACTCTCCGATGGTAAAAGTAATCAAGGGCGCGTCCAGGCCTACGACGGCCCTATCTATATTGCCGATGCGGCGCTGTTCGTGAAAGCAACCCAGCCGCAGCTGGGCATTACCGACCCCTACCAACTGACCGAAGCCCAGTATCAGGCGGTACTGAAGGTGCTGCGCGCGCAGCATGGGCTAATCCACCGCTACTGGCATGATACCACCGTTCAGATGAGCGACTTCAAAAACGAAGGCGTGGTGGCCTCCAGCGCCTGGCCATATCAGGCCAACGGCTTAAAAGCCGACGGCCAGCCGATAGCCACCGTCTTTCCGAAAGAGGGCGTCACCGGCTGGGCGGATACCACAATGTTACATAGCGACGCCAGACACCCGGTGTGCGCCTATAAATGGATGAACTGGTCGCTGACGCCGAAGGTACAGGGCGATGTGGCGGCGTGGTTCGGCTCGTTGCCGGTGGTACCGCAAGGCTGTAAGGCGAGTACGCTACTGGGTGACAAAGGGTGCGAAACCAATGGCTACAACGAGTTCTCTAAAATTGCATTCTGGAAAACGCCGGTGGCCGAAGGGGGGAAATATGTGCCCTATAGCCGCTGGACGCAGGACTATATCGCGATTATGGGCGGCCGGTAATCGGCCGGAGGCAGAACATGACGTACGCGGTAGAGTTTCACAATGTCTCTCGTTTCTATGGTGACGTTCGCGCGGTGGACGGCGTCAACATGGGGATCCGTGATGGCGAATTTTTCTCCATGCTGGGGCCATCCGGCTCCGGCAAAACCACCTGCCTGCGGCTGATTGCCGGATTCGAACAGCTCTCCGGCGGGGCGATTGCCATTTACGGTCACAAGGCCAGCGAGCTGCCGCCGTGGCAGCGCGATGTGAATACCGTCTTTCAGGACTATGCGCTGTTTCCGCATATGTCGATCCTCGATAACGTGGCCTACGGGCTGATGGTCAAAGGTATCGGCAAAAAGGAGCGCCATTTTCGCGCGCAGGAGGCGCTGGAAAAGGTGGCACTCGGGTTTGTGCACACCCGCAAACCGTCGCAGCTCTCCGGCGGACAGCGGCAGCGGGTGGCGATTGCCCGCGCTTTAGTGAATGAACCGCGGGTGCTGCTGCTTGATGAGCCGCTTGGCGCGCTGGACTTAAAGCTGCGCGAACAGATGCAGGTCGAGCTGAAAAAACTTCAGCAGACGCTGGGGATCACCTTTATCTTCGTCACCCACGATCAGGGCGAAGCGCTGTCGATGTCCGATCGGGTGGCGGTCTTTAATAACGGGCGTATCGAGCAGATTGATGCCCCGCACGACCTCTACCTGCGTCCGAAAACCGCGTTTGTTGCCGGGTTTGTTGGTACCGCTAACGTATTTGATAGCGAGCTTGCCGCCCGCCTGTGCGGGATGCGCGGGGTCTGGTCGCTGCGCCCGGAACATATTCGTCTCGACAGTGGCGGAGAAGTGCAGGTTCAGGGCGTGGTGCAGGCGGTCCAGTACCAGGGGGCCGCGACGCGTATCGAACTGAAGCTGGCGAATGGTGATAAGCTGCTGGTCAGCCAGGCGAACAGCGATGGCGGGATGGTATCCCGCGCGCCGCAGACCGGACAGACGGTGCTGGCTTCGTGGTCACGTTCGGCGATGGTGCCTTTGGAACAAGGGGGCTGAGATGACGATGGTCATTCCGCGCGCGCCGTCCGGGCGTCTGTCCGGACTCTTCTGGCGCAGGCCATCGCTGGGCCTGTTTTTACTCCTGCTTGGCCCGTTGATGTGGTTCGGCATCGTCTATCTGGGGTCGCTGCTGACATTGCTGTGGCAAAGCGTCTACACCTTTGATGATTTCACCATGTCGGTCACCACCGATCTGACGCTCGCCAATCTCAAAGCGCTGTTTAATCCGGCGAACTACGACATCATTGTCCGCACGCTGGTGATGGCGCTGGCGGTGACGGTGGCCAGCGCGGTGCTGGCTTTGCCGATATCGTGGTATATGGCCCGCTATACCCGCGGCAAAATGAAAGCGTTCTTCTATATTGCCGTCATGCTGCCCATGTGGGCGAGCTATATCGTAAAGGCCTACGCCTGGACGCTACTGCTGGCGAAAGATGGCGTGGCGCAGTGGTTTCTCGGGCATCTCGGGCTGGAGGGAGTGTTAAACCTGGTGCTGACGATTCCGGCGGTCGGCGGAAATACGCTGTCGACCTCGGGCCTCGGCCGTTTTCTGGTGTTCGTCTATATCTGGCTGCCGTTTATGATCCTGCCGGTACAGGCGGCGCTGGAACGTTTGCCGCCTTCGCTGCTACAGGCTTCCGCCGATCTCGGCGCCCGCCCGCGGCAGACCTTCCGTTACGTGGTGTTGCCGCTGGCGATACCCGGCATTGCCGCCGGGTCGATTTTTACTTTCTCCCTGACGCTGGGGGACTTTATCGTACCGCAACTGGTGGGGCCGCCCGGCTTCTTTATTGGCAATATGGTCTATTCCCAGCAGGGGGCTATCGGCAACATGCCGATGGCGGCCGCGTTTACCCTGGTGCCGATTGTGCTGATTGCCCTCTATCTGGCGTTCGTGAAGCGCCTGGGAGCGTTCGATGCACTCTGAACGGGCACCGTTGTTGCTGAAAGTGGCCACCTGGGGCGGGGTGGTATTCCTCCATTTTCCGCTGCTGATTATCGCGCTGTATGCCTTCAATACCGAAGATGCAGCCTTTAGCTTTCCGCCTCAGGGCCTGACGCTGCGCTGGTTCAGCGAGGCGGCGGGGCGCAGCGATATTATCGATGCCGTGACGTTGTCACTTAAAATCGCCGCGCTGTCGACGGCGATTGCGTTGGTACTTGGCACGTTGGCTGCAGGCGCATTATGGCGCAGTACGTTTTTTGGTAAAAACGCCGTATCGCTCCTGCTGCTGTTGCCGATCGCGCTGCCGGGGATTATCACCGGACTGGCGCTGCTGACGGCCTTTAAGTCCGTCAATCTGGAACCTGGCCTGCTCACTATCGTCGTGGGGCATGCCACGTTTTGCGTGGTGGTGGTGTTCAACAATGTCATCGCCCGTTTTCGCCGGACGTCGTGGAGTCTGGTGGAGGCATCAATGGACTTAGGCGCGACGGGCTGGCAGACCTTTCGCTACGTCGTGCTGCCGAATCTGGGTTCGGCGCTGCTGGCGGGGGGAATGCTGGCCTTCGCCTTATCGTTTGATGAAATTATCGTCACCACGTTTACCGCCGGGCATGAGCGTACTTTGCCGCTGTGGTTGTTAAACCAACTGGGGCGCCCGCGCGATGTGCCGGTAACCAACGTGGTTGCACTGCTGGTGATGCTGGTGACGACGATACCCATTTTGGGCGCCTGGTGGCTAACCCGTGATAGCGACATGAGCGCTGAAAACAGTAAATAATTCATTTCTACAGGATAATGCTATGCAACATAACCTTTTGATTAACGGTGAGTTAGTGGCGGGTGAAGGCGAAATGGTGCCGGTATTCAATCCTGCTAATGGTGAAGTCATTCTGCAGATTGCGGAAGCCTCGGAGGCCCAGGTCAACGCGGCGGTTGAGGCGGCGGATCGGGCCTTTGTCAGCTGGGGCCAGACGACGCCGAAAACCCGCGCCGAGACTCTGTTAAAGCTGGCGGAGGCGATTACCGACCACGCTGAAGAGCTAGCGAAGCTGGAATCCTTAAACTGCGGCAAACCCCTGCACTGCGTGATAAACGACGAGCTGCCCGCCGTTGCCGACGTGTTTCGCTTTTTTGCCGGCGCGGCGCGTTGCCTGCCGGGCATGGCGGCGGGCGAATACCTGGAAGGGCACACCTCGATGATTCGCCGGGATCCGGTTGGCGTGGTGGCCTCTATCGCGCCGTGGAACTATCCGTTAATGATGGCGGCGTGGAAGCTGGCGCCAGCGCTGGCGGCCGGCAACTGCGTGGTCATCAAACCGTCAGAGATTACGCCGCTGACCGCGCTGAAGCTGGCGGAGCTGGCCAGGGATATTCTCCCCGCCGGCGTGCTGAACGTGCTGTTTGGTCGCGGCAAAAGCGTAGGCGATCCGTTGACCGGTCATCCGAAAGTGCGCATGGTGTCGCTCACCGGGTCGATTGCCACCGGCGCCCACATTATCGGCCATACCGCCTCGTCGATAAAACGCACGCACATGGAGCTGGGTGGCAAAGCACCGGTGATCGTGTTTGACGATGCGGATATCGCTGCCGTTGTGGAAGGGGTGAGAACCTTCGGTTTTTATAATGCCGGTCAGGATTGCACCGCCGCCTGTCGCATTTATGCCCAGCAGGGGATCTACGATCGGCTGGTGGAGAAGCTGGGCGCGGCCGTGGCCACGCTGAAAATGGGCCAGCCGGACGACCCGTCCACCGAACTGGGGCCGCTGAGTTCGCAGGCGCATCTCGAGCGGGTCAGCGCGGCCGTTGAGGCTGCCCGCGCGTTACCGCATATCCAGGTGGTGACCGGCGGAAGCCAGGCGGCAGGTAAGGGATATTTCTATCAGCCGACGCTGCTGGCTGGCGCAAAGCAGAATGATGATATTGTTCAGCGCGAGGTGTTTGGCCCGGTGGTCAGCGTGACGTCGTTCAGCGATGAAGATCAGGTGCTGGCATGGGCCAATGACTCGCAGTACGGGCTGGCTTCGTCGGTATGGACCCGCGATGTGGGCAGGGCTCATCGCCTGAGCGCGCGTCTGCAGTACGGCTGCACCTGGGTCAATACCCACTTTATGCTGGTCAGCGAGATGCCGCACGGTGGGCAGAAGCTCTCCGGCTATGGTAAGGACATGTCGATGTACGGTCTGGAAGACTACACCGTCGTGCGCCATGTGATGATCAAACACTAATACTCAGGTAAGCGGTTGTAATGTATTTATATTCCGACCGCTTACTTGTGGGGCATAGATAGGGGATTGAAAGCAAAATTAGTGTTCAGGAGAGCAAGCCGCTCGTTGTTTTGTTCCGACACCCACTTTCCGTAAACGTTGAAAACCATCTGGCCATTCGTATGCTCTGGCTGGCTGGCTGGCTGGCTGGCTGGCTGGCTGGCTGGCTGGCTGGCTGGCTGGCATGCAAATGTATGACGGGAGTCATTCCATCACTCCTCCATCATCCACATATCCGCCTCTTCAAACATCTCTTGTACAACCCGGCTGATTTGCTCCTTTTCGTGTTTGCTGGCATCCGTATTGATCGCGGGTAAGGTCGTCATCGGTTTTACGCATACGTCGGCATCGGGAAAAATTCTATGAATACGCTGAGTTAATTCTGCCGTAATGGTCTCCTTTGCCCCGTTCAGCCCTTCAAAGTTTCTCTTGTCATAAATCAGTTCCACAAACATTTCTCGCCCTCTTTACTGGATATAATTACAGTATATATACTGTATGCATGACCAGTGTCAACATGAGAGGGGGCATTATGAAGTTTTATACACCGACTGAGATCCGCGAAGTCCTTTTCATTCCGCTATTTAGCGACCCGGTGCCGTGTGGTTTTCCCAGCCCGGCGCAGGATTATGTTGAGCAACGTATCGACCTCAACGCGTTGTTGATCAGTCACCCCAGCGCGACGTATTTCGTTAAGGCCGCCGGAGACAGCATGATCGAGGGCGGTATCAGCGAGGGCGATCTCCTTGTCGTCGACAGTTCGCGTAAAGCGGAGCATGGCAATATTGTGATCGCCTCCGTAGCAGGGGATTTTACCGTCAAAAAGCTGCAGTTGCGGCCGACGGTGCAGCTTAACCCAATGAACAGCGCCTATTCCCCGATTATCATCGGGAGCGAAGATACGTTAGATGTGTTCGGTGTCGTCACGTACATCATCAAGTCCGCAGGCTGAACAATGTTCGCGCTATGTGATGTGAACTCGTTTTACGCGAGTTGTGAGACGGTCTTTCGACCCGATTTGAAAGGGCGACCGGTGGTTGTCCTTTCGAATAACGATGGCTGTGTGATAGCACACTCTGCGGAGGCAAAGAAATTTGTGAAAATGGGGGCGCCGTTTTTCAAACAGCAGGATATTTTCCGCCAGCACGGCGTCATCTGTTTCAGCAGTAATTACGAGCTATACGCGGACATGTCGAACCGGGTCATGACAACGTTAGAGGAGCTTTTGCCGCGGTGCGAAATTTACAGTATCGATGAAGCCTTTTGCGACCTGACTGGCGTGCGTAACTGTCGTGACCTGACCGATTTTGGCCGGGAGATACGCGAAACGGTACGGCGAAGGACGCATCTCACCGTGGGTATCGGTATCGCTCAGACTAAAACCCTCGCAAAGCTGGCCAACCACGCGGCGAAGAAGTGGCAGCAGCAAACGGGCGGGGTGGTGGACCTGTCCAATATCGACAAACAGCGTAAGTTGATGGCTGTACTGCAAATTGATGAAGTCTGGGGCGTCGGGCGCCGCATCAGTAAAAAACTGGAAGCCATGGGCATCAAAACGGTACTTCAGCTGGCGGATACCGATATCCGCTTTATCCGGAAGCATTTCAATGTGGTGCTGGAGCGCACGGTGCGCGAGTTGCGCGGCGAGCCATGTCTTGGCCTCGAAGAGTTTACCCCGGAAAAACAGGAGATCGTCTGTAGCCGTTCGTTCGGCGGCCGCATTACGGAATATCATGAGATGCGGCAGGCGATATGCAGCTATGCATCGCGCGCAGCGGAAAAACTCCGCAGTGAGCATCAGTACTGCCGGTTTATCTCGGCATTTGTCAAAACCAGCCCATTTGCGCTGAATAAGCCCTATTACAGCAACAACGCATCGGTAAAACTACTGACCCCGACCCAGGATAGTCGGGACATCATCGCTGCGGCCAGCAGGTGCCTCGATGGCATCTGGAAAGATGGACACCGTTATCAAAAAGCGGGTGTGATGCTCTGCGACTTCTACAGCCAGGGCGTGGCCCAGTTGAACCTGTTCGACGACAATGCGCCACGAAAGAACAGTGAAAAGCTGATGGCGGTTCTGGATCATCTCAATGCCAAAAACGGCAGAGGATCTCTGTACTTTGCCGGACAAGGGATACAGGCGGGATGGCAGATGAAAAGGAACATGATATCTCCACGTTATACGACACGGTATAGCGACTTGCTGCAGGTCAGGTGAACGCTGACTGTCAAAATTTTTTGCCCGGCAGCCATGCAAGGAGGTTATGAGCGAGTTGCAACGCTCTCCCTGCGGGCAAGTCCATAGCCGTGCCAAAGCTATGCCTCGGCGACGGTGGTAGCGCGGTCACAAGCTTGTTACGGATGAGATAATCACCTTTTTCATACATTAGCCTGCTAATAGTCGCAATGGCAGTTATTGCTAAAACAGAGGCGGCGAAATATGAGAGGATTCTTATGCCCCTTCAAGAGCTAAGCCAGAATGAGTGCCGGAGATAAGCGCCGGGTGGGGCGCGTAACATGCCGTTCAGCGCGGACAAACAGAGACATCACCCTGATTAATATCTGTCGCTGCCAGCAAGTGACAAGAAAACCCCTGTTTTGAGTACAGGGGTTTTTTGTTCGTGCGCGCCAAACGTCGAGACAATAACTGAGAGAAAAGTGAAGGCAGACCGCGACGATCTATTTTCCATATAAATTGTAATGTTATTTATCGCGTATGAAGCCGCAGTGAGCAAAAGGTTTTCTGGCGCATGCGTATGCTGTTGTCAGCAGCGCGTAGTTCTATCGCTTTGATTTTTTAGTTGGTAACCCAGACTGGCGACGGTCGCGAATGTAAGAAACCAGATTATACGCTGCAATTACCAGCAACAGCAGTGCCACAATAAGCACAATAATTCCAGACATATACCACCCCAAAATAAATGAGTAACAGAAAAAATCAAAAATATGTAATTAAGAACGTAATTTCTAAAAGATGGTAACGCAAATAATATTTACTGATAAGTGCATTGTCAGCCAGTACTGAAAATACAGTCTGTATTTAATTTTGATTGTAAAACAATGTATTACGGTGTTTTTTTTGCTTGCTTTGTGGTTGGTTTCTTAAATACTCTGCGCATTTTTAGTCAACTTGTGGGCGGTTGTTTTATTATGCGTTATTAATTCTCCGTGGGATTTATGCTGCTTTTTAGGTTTGTTCTTATACACTATTTTTATTATCCATCGAATCTTCGTAACATCATGTCAGGTATCAGGCATTTATTTCCTTTGTCATTTCACCTGATCAGATTGTTTCTATAGGGATAAATGACGGCCACTTGTTCATATTGTCCAATAACCTGCTGCGGTTAAAGATGGAGAATGAAAAGGGAGCGGCAGGGACATTGTTTGAACCACGCTATTGCGTGGAACAAAAGTTAAAAAAAACTGCCTGGCCGCGGCGGCCAGGGGGAAAAGGCGGTTGAGGTTTGACTTTACCGGCTGGCTCATGCGAACATTTGTTATAGTTTGTTACTTTGACGTTGATCTTGTTTTGAAAAAGATAGCTTTTTTTCTGCCAGTGGCCTGCGCCACGGCAATTCTGTACGGTCATTTACCCGCCCAGCGTATTAGTCTTTGTGAACAGCAGGGGGTCAGCGAGCCCATCTGTATGGCGGCTGAGTGGGATAATGAAAGAATTAATCTGCTGCCCGGCTATAACCCTGAGAATATAAAGGCTATTGCTGTGCTACAGGCGCAGAGCCGCGCGGATAACACCGTCGCGATTAAATCGTAAAAAAGCAGCCCACGGAGGCTGCTTTTTTAGGTCTCTTTGCTGAATAAAATCAGTAAAACCAACCAAAACGAACAGATAACAGGCTGATAAGCGCGAAAGCTACGCCGACATTAATCAGAATTACGGTTTTGCTGGAAACATCCATAACGCCACCTTTATGAGTAAGCCTCTACATGTATAGTACGGGGAGAAAGGAAGTGCTATCAGACAAGGATGAATTGGTTGTTTTCCGCTGATTAAGCGCGCGATTCGTTGTGTGATTTTGCGGGCTGTGTCGCACTCCTTGTGCCGCTCATCTCCGTATCATAATGGGGCTTATCAGGGAAGGAAGAATAATGACCTTATACCAGAAAATGCTGGTTTTTTATGCAGTTATGGGATGTATTTGTGCGATCATCAGCTGGTTTCTGACCAAAGAAAGTCGTTTGATTCGCCTGCTGGCCGCGCTGCTGATCGGGGCCACCTGGCCATTTAGCTTTCCGATGGCGCTACTGATCTCTTTATTCTGACAGCATAAAGCGATGGCAACCGTCACTGTTTTACTGTATAAAAATACAGTAATCATGGGCGGAGCAACCTGATGAATAGCTATTTTTCCTTATTCGCTGGCGCTAACGTGCGCTGGTTCGATTTCCCTGGGTACGGCGACCCGCTGGTCTTTATTCACGGGCTGGGTTGCGCGTCCTCTTATGACTATCTACGCGTGGTGACCGATCCGGCTTTTCCCGGGCAGCGGGTTTTGCTGATCGACCTGCCTGGTTTTGGCTATAGCGGTAAGCCTGACTCCTTTGGCTACGGTACCAGTGAGCAGGCGCGGGTTGTTGTGGAACTGCTTGACAGTCTGCAACTGACCCGCTGCTCTCTGTTCGGGCATAGCATGGGCGGCAGTATTGCCATTGAAACCGCTGAGCTTCTGGGCCACCGCGTCCAGGCTCTGCTGGTCTCTGAACCCAATCTTTATGCCGGTGGCGGCATGTACAGTCGGGCTATCGCCGCCCAGTCGGAAGCCGGGTTTATCGCGCAGGGCTTCGCCGATCTGCTGGCGGCAGAAACGTCTCCCTGGGCCGGGTGCCTGCAAAACAGTGCCCCCAGAGCCGTATGGCGAGGGGCCCGCAGCCTGGTTGACGGGGTGTCGCCGTCCTGGTTCGCGCGCTTTCAGCAATTATCCTGTCGCAAGGCGCTGATCTATGGCGAATTGTCGCTCCCGGCTCAGGAAGCCGACGACGTCGCCGCCGCCGGTATTCCGCTGCTGGTAGTGCCGGATGAGGGCCACTCTATGGCCTGGGAGAATCCCGTTGCGCTGGCCGATTGCATGGCGCAATTTTTCGCCCCCGCTCAGGCAAACGCCTCGATATCACCGTAGTGAAGCGTTTGCCTGTCCGCGTCCGATGGCAAGCGACCCTATGTGGCATGCCGATGGCGATCGCTTGCAGTGGGAACCGCGTTATCTGCTGGCCTGAACGCTAAAACGGTAGTTCGCGCGGGGTGGTCTGCAATGTCATCCAGCGTAGCTCGGTAAACTCAGCAATGCCTGCGCGGCCGCCAAAGCGTCCGTAGCCGGAGGCTTTACAGCCGCCAAACGGCATCTGCGCTTCATCGTGTACGGTAGGGCCATTAATGTGGCAAATGCCGGTTTGTAACCCCTGGGCTACGTTCCACGCCCGGGCGGTGTCGCGGCTGTAGACCGCCGAAGAGAGCCCGTATTCACTGTCGTTGGCTACCGCCAGCGCTTCCTGCTCGCCGTGTACCCGAATAATGGCTTTTACCGGACCGAAGGATTCTTCCTGCCATATCCGCATGCTGCGGGTTACCCCATCAAGCAGCGTGGCGCGCATCTGCGTGGTGTCGGCTTTACCTCCGGTTAAAAGGCGGGCC
The DNA here is from genome assembly GCF_002806725.1 of Raoultella sp. T31. Taxonomy (NCBI): domain Bacteria; kingdom Pseudomonadati; phylum Pseudomonadota; class Gammaproteobacteria; order Enterobacterales; family Enterobacteriaceae; genus Klebsiella; species Raoultella sp. T31. Next base: position 7,245 of record NZ_PIBO01000052.1, on the reverse strand, counting down.
CCTTTTGCCAGCGCGTCATCAATGAGTTCATTGCAGCGCGTGACGGTTTTCATATCGACAACCGGTCCCATCAGCCCGGCAGGCAGCGTTGCCGCGCGGCGGCTGAGCAGGGCGATAAAAGCGTCGGCTATTGATTCGTCGACGATAATGCGCTCGGTTGACATACAGATCTGTCCGGCGTTAGCGAATGCGCCAAAGAGGGCGCCAGCCGCCGCTTGCTCGAGATCGGCATCGTCGAGGACCAGTAGCGGCGCTTTGCCGCCAAGTTCCAGCACCGCCGGTTTCAGATACTGCCCGCAGGTGCGGGCGATAATGCGTCCGACCGGCGTGGAGCCAGTAAAGTTAACGCGGCGCACCGCCGGATGGGCGATAAGCGTCTCCACCAGCGCGGGCGCATCCGCCGGCGCGCAGGTGAGATAGTTCACGACGCCGTCCGGTAATCCGGCCGCCGCCAGCGCATCAATAATCAGCGCCTGACTGGCGGGCGACATTTCCGCCCCTTTGAGGATCACCGTATTCCCACAGGCGAGCGGCGTCGCAATCGCGCGAGTAGCGAGGATCAGCGGCGCATTCCACGGCGCCATTGCCAGTACCACGCCAGCCCCCTGACGGACGGCCATCGCCAGATTACCCGGGACATTCGACGGAATAATCTGCCCCTCAATCTGGGTGGTAAGGGCGGCGGCTTCACGCAAAATGTCGGCGGCCAGATGGACGTTAAAGCCCGCCCAGTGTGCCGTCGCACCTGTCTCCGCCGACATGGCGGCGATGAATTTTGCTTCACGACGCTGCATTTGTTCCGCCGCCTCCAGCAGCAGGCGACGGCGCTCGGCGGGGGCGGTGTCGCGCCATTGCGGGAAGGCGGCAGCGGCGGCTTCGACGCTGTGCCGGGCATCGGCCAGGCTCGCAGCCGCTGCGATGGACACGGGCTGTTCGCTGAGTGGATTAGTGCGGGTAAAGGTGGCCTGGCCTTCAGCATCATGCCACTGGCCACGGGTATATAAGTTGCAGGTTATTGTCATGGGAAAACCTCGTTGTACTGCGTTCTGCGGTTTTCCGAGTGTATCGGGCGCCGGGGCCGCGTGGGGCAGGCAGGGCGGTTATCGCACGTTTTTTTTCTGGTTTTATAAGCAGTTCACAACTTCAGCAGGCTGACCCGCTCTGGAGAATAAATCGGCAAAAAAAGCGCTTTCAGCATAACCTGATAGCGATTGATTATTTGCTGGTTGAATGCTGTTGTGTTGTTATTAGAACACTTATAACAAATTGATAAGGTTTATAACCATGTCTACCAGGAAAACGCTGATTGCGCTGGCGTTAAGCACCTTGCTGCCAGCCGGAGCCGCGTGGGCGGCCGGTAACGATACGCTGGTCTATTGCTCCGAAGCATCGCCGGAATCATTTAACCCGCAGATTGCCAGCTCCGGACCTTCTTTCGTCGCCAGCTCCCAGGTGCTCTACAACCGTCTGATTACCTTTGATCCGGTGAAAAATACGCCGATTCCTTCACTGGCGACTGACTGGACCGTTTCCCCGGATGGTAAAACCTGGACTTTCACGCTGCGCAAAGGCGTTCAGTTCAACAGCAATAAATATTTTAAACCGACCCGCGATTTTAACGCGGATGACGTGATCTTCTCGGTCCTGCGGCAGAAGGATGCGAATCATCCATATCATAAAGTCTCGCAGGGTAATTATGAGTATTTCCACGACGTCGGGCTGGATAAGCTGATTAAAGAGGTGAAAAAGGTCGACGATTATCATGTCCAGTTCGTACTGACGGAACCGAATGCCGCCTTCCTCGCCGACTGGGGAATGGATTTTGCCTCAATACTGTCGGCGGAATACGCCGATGCGATGATGAAGAAAGGCACGCCGGAGTATGTTGATACCTGGCCTGTCGGCACCGGCCCGTATGCGCTTCAGCAGTATAAAGTCGATTCGCTAATCCGTTACATTGCCAACCCGCATTACTGGGAAGGTGACGTGCCGACAAAACATCTGATCTTCTCCATCACCCCGAATGTCGAGACCCGTCTGGCGAAGCTGCAAACCAACGAATGTCAGATTATCCCGGCACCGTCGCCGGTACAGTTCGCCGTTATCAAGGGCAATAAAGATCTGGCGCTGCATGCTGTTGAAGCGCTGAACGTCGGCTATCTGGCGTTTAATACCGAGAAAAAACCGTTTGATAATGTGCTGGTCCGTCAGGCGCTGAACTACGCCACCGACAAACAGGCCATCGTCAACGCGGTGTTTATGGATTCTGGCGCGGTGGCCAAATCTCCGCTGCCGGCAAATATGCTCGGTTATAAGAAAGATCTGCCGGATTACGACTACGATCCGCAAAAGGCCAAAGCGCTGCTGAAGCAGGCCGGGCTGGAAAAAGGGGCAGAGGTGACCTTGTGGTCGATGCCGGTACAGCGCCCCTACAACCCCAACTCGCGGCGCATTGCCGAAATGATTCAGAACGACTGGAGCAAAGTGGGCATCAAGGCCAAAATCGTCACCTATGAATGGGGTGAATATCTCTCCGGCATGCGCAAAGGTGAACACGACAGCGCCCTGTTTGGCTGGATGTCGGACAATGGCGACCCGGACAACTTCGCCGGCACATTGCTGAGCTGCGATAATATCAAGACCGGTTCCAACGTTGCCCGCTGGTGCGATAAGTCATATGACGCGCTGGTTAAAAAAGCGATTCTGGTCAGCGATCCGCAGCAACGCGCCAAACTGTATGGTCAGGCGCAAGAGATCTTTTATCAGCAGGCGCCATGGATTACCCTCGCGACCGGGAAAACCTTCTACGCCACGCGCAGCAACGTCAGCGGCTATAGCGTGAGCCTGATGGGTAGCGATTTTTCGAAAGTTAAATTGAACTAAGCCGGGGGGAGCATACATGGCACATCTGGATGACGTTATCGCCCGCGTCGACGCGGCGATTGCCGAGGGGGTGATTACTCACATGAACGAACTACTGGTGGCGCTGAGTGACGATGCTGAGCTGACCCGCGACGAGCGTTTTACCCAGCAGCAGCGTTTACGGACCACGATTGCCCATCACGGCCGTCAGCAGCATGAAGAGCAGGAAGCACGCCGCGAGCAGTTGAACAAAGGCGGCGCCATTCTCTGATATTGCGCGCTAAAACTGGCGTCTGGCAACCAGCCAGGCGCCCGCCACCAGCATGACTGCGCCGCACAGCGGCCCCAGCAACGCCCGCCACGCCACGCCGTGAGCGCGAATAATATCCATCGCTAATCCTCCCACCAGTTGACTGGCAACCAGTACCGCAATGGTGGTGGCCGCGCCAACGTTCTGATAACCGCTGATGCTGGCGAAGACAAAAAACGACCCCAGCAATCCGGGAATCAGCGTCCACCATTGTATGTTGAGCGCCAGCTCCTGAAAGCCTGCCGCACCGTGTCGCAGGAGCAGGATGGTAACGAAAATCACCATTCCGACCAGTGAGTTCAGCAGCATCGCAATGAGTATTGTCGAGGCGGACTGCGTAATACGTACCATCAGCGTATTTTGTACGACCAGTCCGACGCCTGCGGCAATCAGACAGGCGAGGGTCAAAGAAGCGTTCATGCGCTGGCATCCGGATCGCGACGATCGTCGAGCTGGAGCTGCATAAAGGTCAGATCCAGCCAGCGGCCAAATTTTGTGCCGACCTGCGGCATCTGCCCGCTGATCACAAATCCGAGCGTTTCGTGCAGATGCAAAGAGGCCTGGTTTTGCGCTTCGATACCGGCCACCATGACATGCTTGTTCAGGCGACGGGCTTCTTTAATCAGCGCCACCAGCAGGCTGCGGCCTAATCCTTTACCCTGATGATCGGGGTGGACGTAGACCGAATGCTCGACGGTATGGCGAAAGCCATCAAAGGCGCGCCAGTCGCCAAACGAAGAGTAGCCGGTGACGACGCCGTTTTCTTCGCTCACCAGAACCGGGTAGCCTGCCAGCTGACGTGCTTCAAACCAGGCGATGCGATTATCGGTATCGACGGTTTTGTCATTCCAGATGGCGGCGGTATGCAGCACCGCGTGGTTGTAAATTTCGGCAATCGCCGCGCAATCTTCTTTGCTGGCATAACGAATGGTCATAGCAAACCTCAACTCAATCTCTGTACACTATAGTAGTACGATATTATTACAATAATGTACGCGATGCTGCCATCTGTTTTCGCAAGAAATTTATCATGGCCGGTGGTTGCCAGGCAGATGCAGCGAGGCCGTCGCCCCTCAGGAGACGGCGCAGGTGTCGCCTTGTCGGGGATTGATTCATACACTATAGTACTACGCTATGAATACTATTGAAGACAATATGAATCAGCGCATTAGCGCCCGTATCCGCATTGAACGCGAATCTCGCGGCTGGTCACTCAGCGAACTGGCCGAACGCGCCGGTGCCTCACGCGCGATGATCCACAAGATCGAACGCGGCGAGAGCAGCCCGACGGCGTCGATGCTGGGGCGGCTTTCCGGCGCGTTCGGGATCAGTATGTCGACGCTGATCGCCCGCGCGGAGATGCAGGAAGGCAAACTGCTGCGCTTTGCCCAGCAGCCGGTATGGCGCGATCCGCAAAGCCACTATTTACGGCGTCATGTTTCGCCGCGCAGCGATCTGCCCATTGATCTGGTGCAGGTAGAGCTGCCGGCGGGCAGCGATGTGTCGATGCCCGCCTCCTCCTACGCGCTGGCGCGTCAGCTTATCTGGCTGCAACAGGGGGAGCTGGTTTTTGTCGAGGGCGCGACCCGGCATGAGATGCGGGCCGGCGATTGCCTTGAGCTGGGGCCGCCTGACGACTGCCGTTTTATCAATGAGTCCAGCGCATCGTGCACCTATCTGGTCGTGCGCTTAAATCAATCTGCCTCATAATGCCAATGTGCGCGGCAGCAATTGCGACTAGCCTCATTACAGGTCTTAAACAAGAGGAGTTTGTTATGGCTTTTCATCCACAACGTCACCGCCGCTGGGTGCTGGCCTCTCGCCCGCACGGCGAGCCGACGGGGGATAATTTCCGTCTGGAAGAGAGCGATGCCCCGACGCCCGGTCCCGGGCAGGTGCTTCTGCGCACGGTTTATCTTTCGTTAGACCCCTACATGCGCGGACGCATGAGCGACGCGCCGTCCTACTCGCCGCCGGTTGCCATCGGTGCCGTGATGGTCGGCGGAACGGTGAGTCGCGTTGAAGCGTCTGACCATGCTGACTTTAAAGCGGGAGAGTGGGTGCTGAACTACGGCGGCTGGCAGGATTTTGAACTCTCCGATGGCAACGGGCTGGTCAAGCTGGGCGAGCATCCGCAACACCCCTCGTGGGCGCTCGGTATCCTTGGGATGCCTGGTTTTACAGCCTATATGGGGCTGCTGGATATCGGCCAGCCGAAGGCGGGAGAAACGCTGGTCGTGGCCGCGGCTACCGGTCCGGTTGGCGGCACGGTCGGCCAGATCGCGAAACTGAAAGGCTGTCGCACGGTGGGAATTGCCGGGGGCAGCGAGAAGTGCCGTTATGCGGTCGAAACCCTTGGGTTTGATATCTGCCTCGATCATCATGCCGTTGACTTTGCCAGCCAGCTGGCCGAGGCCTGCCCGCAGGGTATTGATATCTACTACGAAAACGTCGGCGGCAAGGTGTTTGATGCCGTACTGCCGCTGCTCAACACCTCGGCGCGGGTTCCGCTGTGCGGCCTGGTCAGTGGCTATAATGCGACCGGCCTGCCGGAAGGCCCGGATCGTCTGCCGCTATTGATGGCGACGCTGCTGAAAAAACGTATCCGCATGCAGGGCTTTATCATCGGCCAGGATTACGGGCATCGTATTGCCGAGTTCCAGGCGGAGATGGGGCGCTGGGTACAGGAAGGTAAAATCAAATACCGCGAGCAGCTTGTCGATGGCCTGGAACAGGCGCCCAATGCGCTGATTGGCCTGCTGAAGGGGGAAAACTTCGGTAAAGTGGTGGTGCGCGTCTCCCCGGACGATTAATCAATATTACCCCGGCAGTTCGGCATATGCCGGGGCTTGCCCGTTGATTCAGCGGTCATCGCCAGGAAAAGCACAGCGCGTGCTTTTCCTGGGAACAGAGCCAGCAGGCTCTCCGTCAGCCATAAAACGCCAGCCGCTCGGCTAACAAATCCACGAACCCTTGTCTGTCGACATCCAGCAGGAGCGTCGTATTTGGCGGATTGCCGGTCAGGAAATAATAATCGACCACCGTCATCCCCTGGGTATATTTTCCCTGTGTTTCCACGCCCACCCAGCGTTCAATGCTGGTGAACAGCTCCGGCTTCAACAGCCAGGCGATAGTACAAGGATCGTGCAGCGGCGCGCCGACAAAGCCCCATTTCTCGTCTCTGTGGTATGCCATAAAGAAATCGAGCAGCCCGGCAACGATCGTCGCCACCGGGTTGCCCGGCTGGCGAAAACGCGCGATATCCTGATCATGGATCTGCGCTTTATGTGTCACGTCCAGCCCGGCCATGACTATCGGGATGCCGGACTGAAAGACGATCTCCGCCGCTTCCGGGTCGACGTAGATATTAAACTCGGCGGCGGGCTGCCAGTTGCCCAACCCCATCGCGCCGCCCATCAGGACAATGCGGGCAATCTTGTCATGCAGTTCCGGGTGGCTGTTGAGCAGCAGGGCAACGTTGGTTTGCGGGCCGGTCGCGACAAGGGTTATTGGCTGCGGGCTTGTGCGTAACGTGCTCGCCATCAGTTCGACGGCGGTGCAGGTCTGCGGCGCAAAATCAGGCTCCGGCAGCGCCGGGCCATCGAGCCCGCTTTCGCCGTGAACGTTATCGGCGATGATCAGCTCCCGCATCAGCGGTTTGCGCGCGCCGCCGGCCACCGGAATATCCTGCCGTCCCAGTAGCGTCAGCATACGCAGCACGTTGCGCAGGGTTTTGTCCGGTGTCTGGTTGCCCGCGGAGGCGGTGATCGCTTTGACGTCAAGTTCGGGTGAGGCGAGGGCGAGAACCATCGCGATGGCGTCATCATGACCGGGATCGCAATCGAGAATGATCGGCAGTGCCATAGCAGCTCCTTGTTGGCGGTTATTTGTGACAAGAGTAACGCTCGGGAGCACAACAGACGAGAAAGGATAAAACAAAGCGTGAAGTAAGCCGCAATAAGACGGGAGTGAGAGCGTTTCCCCGGTGGCGCTGGGCTTGCCGGGCCGACAATTGATGCCGGGCCGTAGCCCGGGCAAGGGAGGTATCCCGCCGCCCGGGAACCTCTCCCCGG
>NZ_PIBO01000051.1:0-30630 GCF_002806725.1 Raoultella sp. T31 | reverse complement strand
GCCTGAGCGACCACCTTTAATCGGATGGCAATTACACAGAATTATTTACAGGGTCCACAAGGAGGGTTATAATATGGAGATTAGCTTCTTTCTGTTATCAATCTACTGAATCAGAAGACTCAGACTTTTCGGCTTTATGACTATATTTCATCTCTTGCCCCACTTTGATAAAACTGATTTTTATCAGTCTCGCTTTCAGTGACGCTCTTGATTCACCCGCATGATCGCCTTTAGTCAAAGTAAACACATCGGCAGTCAGATTACTGAGCTTAAAGCCGATAAGTACCTTTTTCTCTTCATTCACCGCATTCTGACAGCGTCTGATTAAAGACGTGGTCTGTTTACCCGACACCGTGACATCAAAACGCGTGTAATCCGGTTTTTCAGTTGAGCCATGCAACGCGTTAATCGTACAGCTCAGGAATGAACTCGTAGCGGTATTAATTTCGCGAATATTGCTCAGATAACCCAGCCCATCGATATGCAAATTAAAGTAGCTGGATTGTGGTTTCGGTTGTGCCGGTGCCGGAGCTGCTGATTGAGCTGGAGTTGCTGATTCAGCAGGAACGGGAGCCGGGGATTGCTTGCTGGCACTGCTTGTTTTAGCTTTAGCGGTGGTAGTTTTAGATGTTGTAGACATAGTGTTTCTCCTGGAAAAATTCGATAAACGGAGAAACATCCCAGCTGGGTGTTTTCCCGCTGGGGTGTCAGGCATCAAAGCGACGCTGACGATCTGTGGTTGAAGTGTACCTTTATCGCTATTGCGATCCCTGCTTTCAAAGGTTAAGCAAGGTTACCGCCCGAAGGCATCGTCTCTCAGGTCACGACGATTTTGGCTGGCAATCACCCGAAGGCGTCCCTCTCAGATTGCCGGGACATTGGCTGTTGTCGGAGACAACGGGGTAAGAGTGGGCATTGTTTTGAATTTGTAGGAAGAATGCAATAGGAAAATAAATGCCCCAATGAGTGTAGTCTTTCTTGATTTAAAAACCACATGGGAATACACGTTAGAGACAAAGAACCATGTCCCAATATAAAAATCACATTGCTGTATTGATTTTCAAAGTTAACACTTTTGATTTATAACGTTTTTCAATAACTCCCATTGAATGCAATCGCCCAAATAAAGTTTTCACCACCGATGTTTCTCTTGCTCTGTCCGCATCTTTGATCAATTTCCAGTATGCAATATCCCGAGCCATTAAGCGATGTTGTTCATTTCTCACCTTCATACACCCAGCAGTAACTATAACACCCGTCACTAATTTAGGCATGTATTCACTATATAGTTTCGTTTTAGTCGGATGCATTACATGACCATGTTTAGATATAATCCTTTTTACAACTGAACAAAATAAACGATTTACATTATCCCCTGAGAATGTCAAATCATCAACATATACTGTCATTTTTACTTTTAACTTATTGCACAGGACATTTAGCTCATCAAACATACGAGAATTAGCGAAAAAAGCTAATGGCATACTAATCCGACTTCCTGTTGGAAGTTGCCCATAACACGTACATATATGTGATAAAATATCAGCCACATCCGATGACATTTTCATTACCGAAAAATAGAATGAAAAAACCATATTTCGGGTCGTCGATGGGAAAAATGCTTTAACATCACTCGTCATCGTTTTTGATGTATTCAAATGAGCATGAGCATTTGTGATATTTGAACAGCCTTTTTTACCCGAATGTAGATACTCTGGTAAAGAAATCCTTGATAACAGACTGGCTATTCTGGTATGTACAATATCCAAGGCATCTAATGGTTTTTGTATTTTTCTTGGTTTACCCTTCTTAGATAGCTGTTCAAAAATAGAATAATTTCCTTCATCTTTTTTTAACAAGATCAAATCAGAAGTTGTGACACCGAGTAAGGCCGCTAATTTTTTTTTGCTTTTGAGCATAAAAAGAGGAGAATCATTAATGCCATAATTCTTATTTTTAGTTAAAATCTTAAGCTTTTTCCGTTTTTTCATTTTTTTTTCTCGCCCATTCTAATACATCCAATACTTTACCAGCCAAGTTTAAACGTAGTCGTTTAGATATACGCCCTTGAGTACCAAGAGTTTCAGAAAAGAAAACAAATGAAGGCACTGGGATATCAAAGTGAGAAGAGTAACGCTGGAGTACATCGACAGACGGGGACGACTCACCACTTTCAAGTTGCACTATTTTTTCTTTCGGGATGTTTAGTGCAAGAGATAACCCAGCGATGGATTCGTTGTGATATTGCCTTACAAGACGTAGAGCTCTATGTAGCACCCGCAACTCCTTACTAATTGAAACGAGGGAGGACACATTACAGATCGCCCCCTTCTAAGTAATCGATTAATCTTGTGATTAGATCAAATAGTCGGATACCCCATTTGAACGCCTCCCAAGCATAACCCATCCACTTTTTCCGGTTTGACTTGCTCTGTGCCTGCTGTTCGTTGGTTACTTTATCATCATTAAGCATGACTTGCTCCTTATGCCCCCAGTGTGTGAACGATTGCTCACTTAAACACTGAGGTTCGCCCTCATAAGGATGAGATTGAACAGCACTAGCTCCCAGCTCCACGAACCATTGGTCGCCCAATGGTTCGAATATCCATGCGCCATACCACCTGCTCTACGATGACCTCAACTTACCAAGGACACCGCAACCGACAGGGGCGTTGCGCGGGATAAATGGTAGAAAGCACGAAGCTTTCCTCGGGCTATTAACCCAATTGATGGCGGTATATCTCACTAACTAACCAATGATCAAATACTAGCAAGTTTCCCGCTTCGCTTGATTAAAATTATTTATATCTTTTTTCTATAAAAAAAATATATAAATAACAATATTGAATAAAAAACTAATTGCCTGACCTGTTACCTGCTAATCACACATCATAAGGTTGATCATGTCTGCTGATTGATATTTAGGTTTCACAAAAATCAGCTAAGATTTAAAATGCCGGAACGAGTGTGAGTCACTGCCTCGCCCCTAAAATTAAAAAGGCCCGATCCCATCCTGGTATCGGGCCTCTGAACCTGTACCACGGGTTCATCGTCAATGTCACTTCTCCGGGCCAGAGCCTTTTTTGGCCGACGTGTAATTTCACGGAGGGTCACGCCTTACAACCTCATCCAGGTAACAAAATGGGTTGCCATACTGTCCAATCGTCCACCTGTAGGTACGAAAAATCGGATTACCGCAGTCGCGGAGTACTTCAAAGCCATAAGCAAAATAGCAAATTCACACCATGCTTCCAACCAAAAATATAAAGCCAGTCAGACACTTTTCTTTGCCGGACTTTTCCGCCGACGAACGGACTTCTTCGCCCCGATATTCACAATCCCGTTGCAGTCAGGATAGCTGACACATCCCCAAAATGCGCCTGATTTCCCTGTGCGCTGGCGCGTTGTCCCACCGCAGATCGGACACGGCGGAGAAGGCGGTAACGTGATCTTAACGGTCTGCTGCTGCCCTTTTGCGACCAGTTGCGTTGTCCAGGCTGACTGTTTCGCCATAAAGTCATCAAGCGACATCCGGCCTTCAGCGATATCGTCCAGCGACTGCTCCCAGAGTGCCGTCATGCCCGGATCTTTAAGCTGTGCCGGTAATACATCCATCAAGTCACCGGCTATAGGTGTCGCCAGCAGATGCTTGCCTTTCTTCACTACAAAGCCACGCTTCAGCAACGTCTCAATTACGCCAGCCCGGGTCGCTTCCGTTCCCAGCCCCGCGTTCTCTTTGAGGATCTTTTTAAGACGAGGGTCGGTAACGAATTGCGCCGCATTCTTCATCGCGGCAATCAATGTCCCTTCCGTATAGTGCTCAGGTGGTTTCGTCTGCTGCGGTTTTGCTTCCGCTCCAGTGACCTGGCATACGCTCCCTTTAGCCATTGCAGGTAACCGGGCCTTGTCACCGGCATCGACTGCATCCTCTTCAGCATCTTTACCAAACAGACTCTTCCAGCCAGCAACGACCACAACCTTACCGCTGGCCTTGAATAACTGCCCCCCACAGCTCAGCGAAACCCGCGTGGCATCCACTTCATGGTTCGGCAGGAACTGGGCCAGATAATGCAGCCGGATAAGCTGGTAAACGTTGCGCTCCTGCTCACTCATTTTTGCCATGTCGCAGGGCTGCTTCGTGGGGATAATCCCGTGGTGTGCGGTAATCTTTTTGTCATTCCAGATACGGGAAACGTACTGCACATCAAGCCGCGAGACGATCGCAGATAAAGCCGGATCGCTTTGCTGTATCGAGGCCATCACCTGCCCGATCTCGCCACGCATTGATGTCGGCAGATAGCCGCAGTCGGTACGAGGGTAAGTCGTCGCTTTGTGGGTTTCATACAAAGCCTGCGCAATATCCAGCACCTGCTGAGCGCCATAGCCGAAACGACGGGAACAGGTTTGTTGTAGCGTACCGAGATCAAACGCCAGCGGAGCGGATTCGGTTTCCCTTTTGGTCTCAACCTCTGCCACCGTCGCCTGTACGGTTTTCTGACAAAGCTGAACCACCTGCTGAGCCGCTGTCGGATTTATACAGCGTTTTTCCTCATCGCAATACGCTGCCGCAGGCACCCACTGCGCCTGAAATACGATCCCTCCCGCCGCCAGCTGCGCCACAACATTCCAGTAAGGTTTCGGAACAAACTGCGCAATATCGCGATCGCGTTCCACGATCAGGTTAAGCGTCGGCGTCTGCACCCGCCCCACGGATAACACGCTACCGTAGCCGTTCTCCCGGGCCTTGACCGAATATAACCGCGTCATGTTCATACCAATTTGCCAGTCAGCCCGGGCACGGCCAAGACCGGCTAAATAGTAGGGTAAGGTCAAATTTCCGGGCTTTATCGCCGCCAACGCGGCGCGGACGCTGGCCTCATCCAGCGCCGAAAGCCATAACCGCTCAACCTTCCCCTGATAGCGGCAATAATCAAGGATTTCACGGGCAATCACCTCTCCTTCGCGATCTGCATCGGTGGCAATCACCACCGTATCAGCCTGCTTCAGCAATTTCTGGATGACGGAGAACTGAGCCGCCGCATCCGGTTTAACCTGCATTTGCCATGTTGTCGGCAATACCGGTAACACGTCAGTACGCCAGGGAACACCGAACTGTTCACCGTAGGCATCCGGGCTGGCCTGCTCCAGCAAGTGACCAAAACCCCAGGTGACGCACACGCCGTTTCCGGTCTGATGACCCGGCATTTTCTTTGTTGCGCCCAGCACGGCGGCAATATCCCGTCCCTGACTGGGCTTTTCACATAGAAATAGCCTCATCGGGTAGTCCCTTCCGCTACGCTCTTCATATTTTCAAACAACTTGCTGGTATAAGCCGCCGTGGCATGAGAAGCCAGCCCGGAACGAAAGGTGATATACATACGGCTACCTGAACCGTTTTTCTCCAGCTCGACCTGAACGCTGTCGTTGGTATTCTCGCTTCCCCAGTCGCGCCCCATTTTGTAGTAGCTGCCGGGTTGCCCATCCCATACCCATGCACCATCGGCTACTGAAGCGGCAGTCCACCCTCCACTTTGCGTACCGTTGTTACGTAGCTGCGCTACTTCTTCAGCCGAGATAAAGCGGTAGTAGCGTTTTACCCGCGCCGCTACCGTATCAACATCAACGGGAACACGGTATTCCTGCGCGATTTTGTGGCTGGCCTGCGGTACGCCTTTCGACAACACTACCGGACCACTGTCTGCCGGTGCGAAACCGACTGAGAAGATCCTACCGCTAATCTGGTTTATCGCACTGTTGACACTGTCAACACTCGCACAGCCACTCAGGCAGTTACTCAGGACGAACAATCCGGTAAAAGCTGTTTTATTGCTGATCATTCTGTACCTCCTGCTTTGCCGCTTTCTCTTCGCGAGACTGGCGTTTAAAGGTGGCTTTCAGCACCTTAATACTTTCGGCGCTTACCAGCGGAGAAAAGCGGGAACGGCGGGTTCCCAGCAGGATCGCCCTGTCCAGTTCCCCAAATTGTTCGATAGCCTGCCGGGCAACATCGTTATTTGAAGCTATATCCTGGCGGGTAACGGGATGCGAACGGTAACGCAGGGCAACCGAGAAGATACGGCGAATTTGATGGCTACCGCGATGTAACCAGGCTTTTCGCTCTTTCAGCGACATCAGACCGTAATGATGAGCCTGAAAGACACGCAGAATAAGCTGATCGAATCCAACAAGGAGATAAACGCAGCGGTATCCCAGCGGGGTATGACTGTGCACACCGATATTCAGCGGTGCGGTGGAAGTGACTCCGGAAACAGAAGCGTTAGCAGGCAGCATCGCCATCAGGGCATCGATATCGTTCAGCCATTTCTGGAGCTGTTGGCTGGCCGTTTCCAGCAGTGTTTCCACTTCCACCAGAGCCGCATCCGCCCACGGATTATCGGCCAGTGAATCGCGGTTAATCCGGGAAATAAGACGGAAAAACAACGGCATTCCGATGAGCGAAGGCTTACCATCCGAAGCTGGTCGCCCGCTCCAGGTGTTAATGGCGTATTGGGTATGCAGCTCGATGCGCAGCTCAGAATGCAGCGCACCGGCTTTCTTTTCTGTCTTGTCTGACATGGTATCCATCCGTTGAAAATTAACGATAACGAGATGGAAATGGTTATGGATTGATAAGGTCAGGAACAACGGGAAACTATTTTTGCAAAAAATAAAAAAATTAGTCTATCCTGTCCCCATCCCATTTTGATGGATTGTCCAATGTTTTCACTTTATTCATTTAACTCACGAACATTGCATCTTAAACATACGTAGGATTAGCACCAGACCTCCGAGGATTATCAACAATGCTGTGTATTTTTTGTGCAGGTGATTCTACCGACTCTCGAAGTGTTGAACATATCATGCCAGAGTCAATCGGAAGTAAGAAACGCGTACTTCCGCGTGGTGTCGTTTGCGATAAATGCAATAACTATTTTGCACGTAAAGTCGAACAACCTATTTTAAACCACCCATGGATGAGAAATATTCGGGCTTGGCAGCAAATCCCAAATAAAAGGGGATCATATCAATCTTTAGTTGGTCACATTGCAGGAACAGAAATAGCAGTTAACATGCGCCGTTCAAAAAACGGCAGTCTGCAATTAGACACAGAAAATAAGAATGACCAAAAAATACTTCAAAGGGTTATAGCTGAGAATTTTGAGCAACCACTGATATTCACTATTGAAGACAATCCACCAAAAAAAGAAATGTCTAGATTTCTTTGTAAAATGGCATACGAAACATTTGCAGAGTTGTTTTGCAAAACTCCACAGGGTACAGCTACTTTAATCCACGAACCGTTCCTGAATAATATACGCAGATATGCCCGATATGGCGATAACTTCAAAGAATGGCCATTCTCACAGCGTCGTATTTTTCCGCATGACACGTTAATGCTGCATCCAACAAAAAATGAATGGGTTCATGCCGGATTTGGATGTGGATTATTTATGAATAAGCGACGAGAAACACTTTTTGGATTTATTTTCTATGGAATAGAATTCGTCATTAATATTGGAGGCCCATCTATAGCAGGCTATCGCGAATGGCTAAGTGATCACGCAGGAATCAGCCCAATGGTTGAACGCCTCGGGTGTTATCTTGAACACGCAGAGGATGGTAAATATTATCTTCACGGCGAGTTTAACGCATCCAATGGGTTAGAATTTGATAAAAAACATGGATATGCGCCTTACAAGTGAGGTGACTAATATTAAAACAAGAACGTATTCCATCATTAAAGAGGTGTTGACACTGTCAACACTGTTCACTTTATGACCTGAAATAACTCCCCCTGATCTCTGCCATCACACCAGACACAAACTCTCTCCGTGCTCGTTTGACTTCTTTTTTCTCGCCAAATGGTGGGATAGTCACCGATTTCTGCTTTGCAGGAGGATGCACTGCCACCACGTCACCGACGTTAAACTGCCCTTCCCTTGCCCGTTTCAGGTTCGCCAGCAGGTAGGCCGTGACGTTCCTGACCTCCGTCGCTTTCATGCGACCAGCCAGATCGTCCAGCATCCGCTGTCCCAGCCCGTCAGGTAACGCGCTAAGTTGCTGCTCCAGCATATCCCTGTCGGGCGTATTCAGCCGTTCGATTATCGCCGTCGGCCATGACAACCGACGTTCGCCCCCTACGTACGTATCTTTTACACTCTGTGTAAAACTACGTACGTAACGGTTCGATTTTCGAACTAAGCCGCCATCCCTTGATTTCCGGCTTAGTTCGGAATCCGAACCCGGTAAAATATCCCCTTTTAGAACGCCAAGTTCGGATTCCGAACTCTGTGAATTTTGACCTGGTTCGGTTTCAGAACCAAAAGCTTTCTTCTGCCGTGATGATACCATTTCCTGCGGAGTTTGTGGTGTGGATAGCCGGGCTTCGATCAGTGCAACGCGCGAGTGCCGGTGGCGCATACGGGTATCGGCTTTGATATCCTGCAAAACGTCCAGCGCCGTCAGGCGTATCGTTTTATTGGTGTGTCGACAGGCATCAGCAACAGCATCAAGCCAGCCGGGATCGAAGTATTCCGCATCAAACAGTCCCAGCGGCTCATCATGTTGAGCATAGATATTGCCGCGAATACGTCCGGATTTATCCCTGACACGCTTGCAGAGACTCAGCCAGCCGGTGAGGCGTAGCATTAACAGCGCCCGGCTGACCGTCTCCCGGGACGCTTTATCCGAATGGGGAAGCGCCAGTTGGCACTGCAATTCATCGTAGGTAGGAAAAACAGCGCCCTCGTTCTGCTGGGCGTACAGCCGGATCATCACCCACGCCATCTTATCCAGTGGCGATAACCTGCTATCCAGAAATAAACGCCGGGGAACGGCATCATGCACGTTCCCCAGAAAGAGCAATCCGCTCTGTTCATTACTTTGCTCGCCGGACTGCTCTTTTTGCTCAATCCGGTTTTGCATCTTCGCCAGCGTACGCTGGATAACATCATCGACGGGAACAACGGCCATCAGGCGGCACTCCATCCTTTGGTTAGCGTCCAGACTGAAGTTAACGAAATGTCCTGCTGTTCAGCGATTAGCATCATGGCCTCCAGAGCATCCAGCGATTCCAGGTTGTCAACGTTCGATGCCTTCCACTGCTGCCACACCGCCAGCTCCTGTTCTTCTGTCGGGATCTGGCTGCGCCCCTGCCGGGTTACAACACCGACCAGGCGTCGCCGGGAACTGACTTCCGACGCTGTCAGACCGAAAAAACACTGCATCAGCTCGATAGAGCCGCCCAGCGTTAACGCCCTGTCGATCCGTTGCGCCCGGGTCTGCTCACGACGGGCCTGCGCCAGCATGGTATTCAGGTTGGTATGGTTGATGCGGAAGGTCAGAAGCGATACCTGTGTATTCACCAGATAATGCAGATCCTCAACGGTTAGTCTGTTTAGTTCCTGAATCTCTTCCAGCGTTAACCCCATCGCCTCACAACGGCGGATATTGCCCGACTTCAGCTCCATAACTATCTGCGTTAACAGTGCATTCATCGCGCACTCCCTCCATAAATAATCGCAATATCAACAGCCCATACCAGAAAACAAAGCAGAATAACGATCCATGATGTGGCTTCAGCTTTCATCGAATCCTCCATATCCAACACGCCGCCGAAACTCGGCAATGGTCTGACATTCAACGCACAGCCTGACGCCCGGAACAGCTCTGCGACGGGCTTCCGGGATCTCATGTCCGCAGAGTTCACATTCAGCGGACGATATCGCCGGTGATATCAATGAAGAGCGAATCCGCTCGACCTGGCTATCGACCATCAGTTGGGTCACTTCCTGCGCCTCATCAACCCAGTCAGCTTTCATGCTGCGCCCTCCCCGAATGTCTGGCGTTGCAGCTCGCGCAACCGGCGCACTACCCTGATTAAACGCAGAAATTTCACTGTATACACATCATTGAATAAGGGTTCATCAAACGGACTGGACGCACCGAGAAGAAATCCGGTTAAGGCCGATAACGGGGTATAAGATCCGCCACCGCACAATGCGGCCAGCAGCTCACCATTCGCATTTGGCGGGAGAGAATATCCTGCGCCCAAGAGAGATTTATCTTCCTGAACAGCATCTTCAATCCCCATCACCTCCGCCAGTTCGAACGCCAGGCGAAATGCGATGTCCTGTAGATGTTCAACATCATCCTGTAACACCGGGATATGCCAGATGTCGGTTACCGGCTCCAGCCCACTTGCGGCAAAAGTAATGGTGTTTGCTGGCGGTTCCTGAAACTGGCCGCCAGTACAATCACCTGGCTCTTGCTCAACACCTGGAGGAGCGTCGGGTAATTCAGATGTCGAATCTCCAGGTATATTCCCCCCATAAAGATCCAGCTGTTCTTCATCGGGCGGTAGATCAATATGATCAGAAGGGTCGCCCCCGGTAGTGACAGGCTTTTTCTCCTTTAATCCGGAATCAATGGCAACGGAGGGCGGCTCAGCAGCCGGTGGTGGTGAAGGCTCATCATGGGTTTTGTCTGCATCCAGAACATGCTGGGGAAGTGGCTCCGGCGCTCCAAACAGTTTGCGCCGGTTCTGTTCCTGCGGGTCAAGCTCAATCAGCCAGCTATCATAGGTCAGTTGCGGATCGGGCATTGCCTTCAGCAGGACCGCAATCAGCTCTTCTTTAAAGATGTCGGCTGAGTAGTGATCCGGGTCGTCAAAAGCACGGCAGACACCGCCAAATACATCATTAAATTCCTGTTCCGGCGGCAACGTGACGTTCTGGCTGAATGTTTGCCAGGCTTTTTCCGCCGCAGTTCGTAGCGCGATAAGCTGGGTTATCTGGGGCCGTCCCATCCCCGAATGAAGCAGGTTGGGCATCCACGGCCAGAGGTGTTCGATTGTTGCCACCATACGGCTTATATTCGAATGGTGAACCGGATAACCCGCCTCTTTCAGCAGATCGGCCAGTTCGCGCTGACTCACTTCTCGCCCCAGTTGTTCCTCATAGATAGCTCGCGCCTTCTCGATGCCAAAGGCTTTCTCAATAAATGACAGCTCGCCACGCACATCATTCTCGGCCAGATGGCCGATAACGCACTGCAAACGCCCCGGCCACGGTTTCACGATGCACTGAACACGGCGAAAACGCTCATCGCCTGTTTCTGCATACAGTTCCGTCAGAATGGAATAGCGAGTGTTGCCGCCATCACTGAAGATATAAACATCCTCCGGGTTTTGCGGATCTCTGGTGACTTTTGGCACCGAATCCAGCCCCCGGGCGCGGATCGACGCTTTGATATCTTCATACTTCGGATTACGGGAGGTTCGGGGGTTATCCGGATTGGGACGCAACTGTTCCAGCGTCAGCGCCATCGGCATTTCATTGACCGGCAACACCACAGGGGAGCTTTCAGTATTCGGAGTACGACCCCGCTGAAGTAGCTTTTCGCCCAGTTGGCTGGATTTCTTAGAAGTCATAGCGACCTCCGGTGAAATCCTCGAAACGGGTGATCTCTGCCTGATACTGCACTTTTACGGTGCCAATCGGGCCGTTACGCTGCTTGCCGAGAATAATTTCGGCCACACCCGGTTCATGCGTATCGGCGTCATACACTTCGTCCCGATAGACGAACATAATCAGATCGGCATCCTGCTCCAGCGCCCCGGAGTCACGCAGATCGCCATTGTTCGGGCGCTTATCTGCCCGGCTTTCCAGTGACCGGTTGAGCTGTGACAGCGCCACTACCGGGCAGCCAATTTCTTTCGCCAGCGCTTTGAGTGAACGGGATATTTCCGCGATCTCCTGCGTCCGGTTCTCCTGCCCCGGGCAGCGCATCAGTTGCAGATAATCCAGCAGAATCAACGAGGGATGGCCGTATCTACGGATATTCTTTCTCACCCGGGAGCGCAGGATTGTCGGTGTCATATAGCTGGAATCATCAATCACCAGCCGACCTTTCCAGTCCTCAAGCAGGACTTTCATTGCTGCACTGACCCGTGCCCAGTCTTCATCCTGCATATCGCCATTGCGCAGATGTTGCAGAGGAACACGCCCCAGCATGGCAGTAAAGCGCATCAATAACTGCTCAGTAGGCATTTCCAGACTGTAGACCTGCACCGCCATATCCGGGCGCTCGTTCAATGCCCCTTCGCAAAATGCCAGCCCCAGCGCGGTTTTCCCCATCGACGGACGACCAGCCAGTAGAATCAGGTCGCTGGACTGGAAGCCACTAGTCATCGTATTCAGTTGAACAAAGCCGGTAGGCGTACCGGTAATGAGATCTTCACTACCGCAACGTTGCTCTAATCGGTTGAGGAAGACTTCTAGTGAAGCTGGCAGATCAACATTGTCATCCGGAGCTTGCTGTTCGGCAATGGCAAAGATGCGGCGCTCAGCTTCATCCAGTAACATCATCAGGTCACTTCTGGCGTCGCTGGCCTGCCCGACCAGATCGTACCCCAGCGCCAGTAACTGACGTTTCTGGCCGTAGCTGGCAACATACTCCGCATAAGCCACGATATTGGCCGCGCTGGGCGTATTTTTGGAAAGTTCGGCAAGATAGGCAAAACCGCCGCACTGCTCCAGCGTCCCCTGCTGCTCCATTGATTCAGCCAGGGTAATTAAATCGATGGGTTTATTCTGAAGTAGCAACGTCTGCATTGCGGAGAAAATCACACCGTGCGGCCGCGAGTAGAAGCGGTCAGCAGAAACAATCGTGGCAATGTCATCCCAGCGATCGTTATCAAGCATCAAGCCACCAAGGACGGCTTGTTCGGCGCTGACTGAATGCGGCGGCGATATCTGTTCGACGTTATTCATGCTGGCCTCCGACACTACGACATTCAACCAACGCTTTATTCAGACGGGCCAGCCAGGACGGGGAGACGAGAAACAGCGGCCAGCCATCACGTTCGGCATCAAGATAAACGGCGGAACCATTGGAATAACCGACCTCAAATAAACGCCAGTCACGGGGGGAATCAGTCTCCATATCCATGCTGAGATCAACAAGCTGGTTATCCGGCATCAGACCCCATACTTCGAGCTGGAATTCACAACATTCCCACATCGCCTCCAGTAGGCCAGGGATTTTTTCCAGAGCGTCAGAATAGGTTTTGGCTTCAAAAAAGACCCATTGCTCATCAACTTTTACCCGGCCATCGCGAGCTACGAGACTGTAATTTGCACGATAAAGTGTCATTACTTATCCCCCTTCGGCTGGTTTTCCAGTACCGCTCCAAAGCTGTCTCGCCATTCGGGAAATAATTCACAGGCTAGATCGTGCATGGTCTGCGCAGCTGGCAGGCTCTTACGGTCTGTATGGTATTCTAGGCGGTGAGCGGGTTGCCCTCGTGTATGACCTAGCTTATAGACTTCAAGATCGTAGATTTGGGTTTCGAGCAGAGTGACAGGGGGAATATCTGCTTTGCTATACGTTCCATCAGCAATAATCGTGGTTAATGCACTCAGCGCTTCTTCAGCCAGCAGGGTGTAATCCATGCAGTTGACCAGGACTTTCATCGGCGGCAACGCAATACCAAACCCACGGTAGGGAAGCAGTTCTTCCATCAGCGTTACCGTTCCTCTCAGGAACTCGCGGACATCCGGCACCACTGGCTTAACCATCGCTACTGCCGTATGTGATGTTGCCAGCAGTACCAGTTCCAGCATGATGGAACGAGCGCCCTGCGAATCAATGATGATCACATCGTAATGAGCGAACAGCGGATGTTGGAGCAGATTACGTAAGCGAATACGGCCATCCGGCGCGTGCATCATGGCCGTCTTGAGTTGTTCATGAGGATCATTCGAGATAATCAGATCAAGATTATCAATGCTGGTCCGGGAAATCAGTTGCTCAGGACGGTTGAGATCCACGGTATGCATCAGCAATTCGAAAAGACCACATGGCGCTTCATAACGTAAGGAGTAGTAACTGGAGGTAGTAGGCTGGGCATAGTCGCCGTCAATCAGAAGGGTTTTGATACCGGCGTCGGCACAGAAGCCAGCCAGGTTAGCGGAGTGAGTGGATTTACCTTCACCGCCTTTGGTAGAAATTACTGAAATTACATGCATATAAGTCACCTGTGTACGGTTTACAGGTAACAAACGTTCTATGCGTGTTTAAATCAGGGATTGAAAATCCCCGTGTCCTTGGTTCGATTCCGAGTCCGGCACCACTATTTAAAGAAACCAGCCTACGGGCTGGTTTTTTGCTTTCTGCAATACGGACTCTCCATCGAACTTCGTTCGATTATTCGCGGCAAGCCGCTCACCCCTTCGGGGCCAGCGCGCGATACAGAACTCTTCCACAGACTTTTCCCACTTTTTGCACGGCGTACAAAGTTGCGCTATCTCGCCATTGCCGGCAATCAGCACGTTACCATCTCAGACTGCCTCCCTTCACACTGCCCGTAGCGTCAGAGCGCCCTCTTATCGCCAGTTCCCGCTTAGCCCCCGTTATAGCCGCGGGTCCCGCTTAGAAATCCGCGACTGCGGCATATGATAAGCGACACCTGATAGAGTTCGTAACCGTAGCGATAGCTTTCATTTTAGAGTTTAAACCTTACTCTCTGAGGTCCCACTTTCACTGATGACGGGTAGCACAGTCTGAAAGCAGCGTTTCAACGCCAGAATAAATATTCTGCTTGTTGGCAATCCAACATAAATGATGGGATAAAAAACATTCTGATATCAGGAGGTGAATCTATTGCTCCTGAATAATTAAAATTCGCTGAAAGTTAACATTATTTTCGCGGAGCCCTTTCAGGCCCCGCGAATTATTTTATTTTAACATTGACTTCACTTTCCTGGCCACCCGGCGAACCAGACTGGTGCCTCGTCTTGCGCCCTGGACATGAATTGCTTCATACAGAGCATTAAAGCGGTCATGGGCCCAACCATCTCTCTGCTGAGAAATAAGACCATCAACCTTATTATTTAAAAGCTGTAACTCATTACTGACTGAATGACTGCCATTAATGCTGCGCAACCGACTCACTTCGCTCTCAAGCTCATGAATCTTTTCGAGGTAGGAAGGCATCAACCCCATTGCATAGTTATATTTAACATTCTCATCCATAAATGGACGGAAACTACGGTAGTTGTTTTTACTCTTATTTCCACTTAACAACATGCCGGAGTTTGCAACTCTATACCAAAATAGAGGTTCCGGGACGACTTGCAATTTATATCCCTGTAACGATACTTTGGCAAAAAACTCCCAGTCTTCATGACCTAAACCGTAATCCTCAGTAAATCCGCCCACTTTTTCGAAAACTTCTTTTCTGATCAGCGCATTAGCATCGCCAAAGCAGTTACTAAAGCTGGCGATATTTAAATCAGGTCCTAACGGAAGCCAGCAGTGCGTCATTTTACGGAACGGAGAAGGGAACTCCTCACCAAAAATAAGATCGCTTGGTGTGGTTAACACATCGGCCCCGGAGTTTAATGCTGCCGTAACAAACGTTTCCACCTCAAAAGGCTTAGCGACATTATCATCATCCATAAACATCAGATATTCGCCGGAGGCGTGTCGCGCAGCCAAATTCCTTGCAGCGCCCAGATAGTTATTAGAACTACGGACGATTTTCCAGCCTCGTGAGTTAAAGTCATTCTCGATGAGATTCAAATAACGATGAGACTCTTCTGTCGTACTTCCATCATCGACCAGGATAACCTCAATATTTTGGTACGTCTGAGATTTTATTGAGGCGAGTGCTTGCTGGAGCAAATGGTGACGTTCGAAGTGAGTGATACACACGCTAACTAATGGGCTGTTAGCTTCATCGATTTTCTTGAATACGCAGTTGTTTTTTCGTTCAACTGCGGCAAACCAGGCTTCTTTAATATTTTCTTGTGATTCAACAAGCCCTGGTTTGATATTTATATTTTTTAACCGATAGTGAATTTTACCGTATAAATCGACAGGTGTAGGAGTAAACAGAACCTCCGCATGATGTTCCTGCGGAATAAGCTCTGGAATTCCGCCAACGTTTGAGGCGAGGAAATTAACGTTATTAATCAAGCATTCATAAACGGTATAGGGTGAGTTTTCTACAAGCGATGGGATGATGACTAATACATTTTTTCTTTTTATATATTCGTTGGCATTGGTACGATCATAATCGCTGATGATATTAACTGCGAGTCCCAAATTTTTAGTCTGATTCATAATATAGGTAAATGAATCAGTTTTCCCCATCGTGACATTTTTTCCGAGGAAGGTTACACCAGAGACGGTCTCTTTATCTTCGTCAGATAGTTTTCTTAATGCGCGGAGGAATATATCAAGCCCTTTACGGGTTTCAAGCCGGCCGAAAAATACAAGCTCAACGCCAGAAGCTGGTTTTTCATTTGTTTTAACTATAACATCGCTTCTTGTTTCAAACCCTTGAAATGGCTCACAATTTAAAATGACATGGCGTTCTTCAGGTACATTCCAGTGCTTACTCAACATCCAGTCAATTAAATACTGAGACGGACTAACAACTTCATCCGCCATCTCAACCACCATTTTCTCCATATAATAGAGTTCAAGATGATTCTGATCATATGGGAGCTGGTAATTACCTTCATCAGCCCATAACGTTGAGCTGTGAGTATTTACAATGAACTTCGTGTTTTCAAAATCAGTACCATTCTTTTTACTTAATAAAGTGTAATAAAGATCTGCCTGCCATTCACAAGAAATAACAGTGTCATAGATATTATTTTCTTTCAACCACAGCAAAATTGAATAGCTTTTCCTTCTAAAATAAGGCGCATCAATATTAATCTCTTTTACCAGCCCGGTGCTTAGCAGATTGATACCAAAGGTACTATAAATACGTGACCAGTCGCTAAATTTTGATACAGATGATTCCGAATAGTCACCACATGTATACAATACATCGACATCATACCCCTTTTTTGCCAAAGTAGTGGCAAGGGCAGTGAAAGCAGTACCAATGCCGCCGTTACGGACAGGCCCCTCAATGTCCGGCGTCATTATAAGAACTTTCTTCATTGTAATCTTTCCTTAGTAACCTAGACTTTTCTATAATAATGAGTGAGTTGAAGTAGTATAAGATAGCAATCGGTAGCTTCTGTTAAACAGGATAAAAAATGGCCAATGCAGAGTTAAAATTTGATTTATTTCTAAAATCCTATCATCCATCTCATCGATTTGTCTATAAGGCAAACCCTGGTAATGCTGGTGATGGCGTGATTGCATCTGCGACGTATGACTTTTTCGAACGAAATGCTCTTACCTATGTCCCTTACAGAGATGGCGAGCACTACAACTCTGATACTGATATTTTAATTTTTGGCGGCGGAGGAAACTTGATAGAAGGATTGTATTCTGAAGGTCGTGACTTTATCCACAATAATATTAAAAAATTTCATAAAGTAATAATCATGCCGTCGACAATCAGAGGGTATAGCGATTTATTCACTAGCAACATTGATAAGCTAGTTGTTTTTTGCCGAGAAAATACCACTTTCGATTATATTAAATCTCTCAACTACGAAACAAACAAGAACGTATTCATTACTGATGATATGGCATTTTATCTCGATCTTAGTAAATACCTGTCACTTAAACCTGTCTATAAAAAACAGGCCAATTGCTTCAGAACGGACTCCGAATCGCTAACTGGAGACTATAAAGAAAACAACCATGATATTTCGCTCACCTGGAACGGCGACTATTGGGATAATGAATTTCTGGCGCGCAACTCTACCCGTTGCATGATAAATTTTCTTGAAGAGTATAAAATTGTCAACACCGACAGACTGCATGTGGCAATTTTAGCATCTCTGCTTGGTAAAGAAGTAAACTTCTATCCTAACTCATACTACAAAAATGAAGCTGTTTATAATTATTCACTTTTGAATCATTATCCAAAAACATGCTTTATTACGACAAGTTGAAAAAGGCAGCGTATAATAATACGCTGCCTGAAAATCACATAACTGCTACAGCATTATTAATTATTGCCTGCCAGCCTTCACGCGAGTACTCATTCGCACGACTATAGTCTGCAAATCTATCGATTACCGCAGTAAAAAAGTTATCAGTGACTTTAGTGATTTCACCGACCTTTGAACTATCCGCATCACTTTTCACATACAGTATTTTACTGTTACCATGTTTCTTAAACTCCTTTGATAGTGCCAATGCAATATCATCAAGATTATTGCCATTACTTTTTACGACAAAAATTTTATTTTCATCAGCAAGGCTTTTTCTGAACTTGTCAGTTAAATATTTAATCTTATCCATTTCTTTTTTATAAATAAGATTATTTTCCTGCTCAGAATAACGCCAGGACCAGCAATCATTTATATTGTCACTATACATTTCAGTATGAAAACAAAGGTCATGTTTTTGGTCAAGCACCATATCCTGCCAGGAAGGTGTCAAGTTTTCATAAATATAAAAATCTGCAAAATCAGATTCTATTAACTTTAGAAGAGCATGATAGTTTTTTATTAATGTCCAGCGAAACTAGCTTCCTTCATCATAACCTGACTCTCTTAGAAAGAAAGCAAACTCACAATTATCGCCAAGACTTTCGAAACGCTGTAGTTTATTCATCATTGTTTTCCAAAGGGGGAATTGAATGATTATACAATACGGCACGTCTCGCTAACACCAAAAATGTCGCCAGAAGCATTTCGTTTGAAACTACGCATCGCAATTAGCTCGCGACATGCGCATCAGCCAGACATCACCTTGCCAGGCTGGCGCCCGGCCTCCAGATGGGCTTCCGCAGTTTCCAGCTCAGGCGACAGCAGCAGGTTTGAACTGGCTACCGCAGCCCCGCAGTAATCAAAAATCCCGTGGACAATTTGCGCATTAAAAGCATCGCTAAACCCATGCTTATCATACGTTTTCTGGCTCGCTGCGCCTAACGCAACCAGATGTACCCGCAGGCGACCCAGCTTCTTCAGCACCTTGCCATCGGCGGTCTCCTCATAGGCCCAACCGCTGGAAAACACCCGATCGATCCAGCCTTTTAGCAGACCAGGCATCGACCACCAGTAAACGGGAAAGACCAGGACCAGCGCCAGACGGCGCGAATGGATGACATACTGCGCGACACTGAACCCAATGCGGAGAAGCTGGCTTCGGCAATCGCCAACGCCTGTATTGAGTGCGTGCTGATCCAGGGGCGCGAGATGCCAAGTATCATGGCCGCGCTGCTGCCAACGCTAACAAGAAGCACCCGCCGCCAGGCGGACGCTCGATTATCAGCCGCCGGCCTTCTTAATCGCCGCATCCAGCGAGTCTTTATCCGCAAGCCCCGGGAAAACGGTAATCGTGGCTTCGGTGGCGCCGGTAGTCGGCATCACGATCACCCCCGGCGTTCCGCTTAAGCCAATCTCCTGCGCCAGCTGGTTGGTGCTCTCGAGGACCGCCTCAACATCCGGCGCTTTCCCGGCGTCGAAATTCACTTTCTTCGCCTGCTGCTGTACATCCGCAGCCGTCAGCTTCCCTTCGTTACGCCCGGTGGCATAAATCCCGTTATGGTAGGTCAGATAAGCTTCTGCGCCCTTCTGCTGATAAATTTGCAGGCCGGTCTTCGCCGCCGTCAGCGAAGCCTCCCAGCGACTGCCGAAAATGGGCCACTCTTTAAACGCAAACCGGGTCTGCGGATTTTCTTTAATCACCTGCTCCATCACCGGCGCCAGGCGGCTACAGTAAATACACTGATAATCAAAGAATTCGATCACGGTCACCTTGCCATTCGCCGGTCCGTAGGTCGGGGTATTTTTATCCAGGGTCAGCGCAGCCTGGTTTTTAATCACGGCCTGAGTGGCCGCGCTCGCCTGCTGTTCTTGCTGAATCTGCTGAAGCTTCTGGCTCGCCTGTAGCAGAACCTCAGGATGTGCGACTAAATAATCCGCGGCAATTTTGCCAATGCGGGCTTCCTGCTCCGGGGTAAAGGTTGCTGCGGGCGCCTGCGCGGCAATGGCCAAAACCGGGAGCAGCGAGACGCCCAGCAGCGCGCCAGTCAATATTTTTTTCGTACCAGCCATGAGGATAATCCTTGCGATGAGTAAACGGCAGGTGGGTGTGACAAAACAAAGTACCATCCTTTTCCGGTGAATCATCCCGGCACGATGCATTGATTCGTAACTTTATTTTTCAAAATCACACCTGGGCAACTCCCGCGCTCTTTTTCCGGGCGGTGGTCAATACGTCAGAACAGGGGTACGCTTGCTGCGGTTTTCCCTTGAGGGAACCTTTTTTTACATGGTATGAGTCAGGCATGAACGAGCTATTCAATCAGTGGGATGTTGTTGTTATTTTGCTACAAATCATCGCAATCGACCTGTTGCTGGGCGGCGATAATGCGGTGGTGATCGCCATGGCGTGCCGCAAGCTGCCGCCCCAGCAGCGTACAAAGGCGATTGTTATTGGCACCTTCGGCGCCATCCTGGCCCGCGTTCTGCTGCTGGCCATCGCCGTCTACTTGCTCTCTCTGCCGTGGCTGAAAATTGTCGGGGCGCTCCTGCTGCTATGGATCGGTATCAAGCTGGTTGCCCGTCAGGATGAAGATGAAGAGATTGGCAGCTCAGGCAGCCTGTGGCGGACTGCCGTCACCATCACGGTGGCCGATGTCATTATGTCGATGGATAACGTGCTGGCGGTCGCCGCCGCCGGCAAAGGCCACCTGCTGCTGGTCGCGCTGGGTGTCTTGATCAGCATCCCAATCATCGTGGTCGGCAGTAAACTGGTGCTGGCGATCCTTAACCGCTTCCCGGTCGTTATCCTGCTGGGAGGCGCCCTTATCGGCTGGATAGCCGGCGCGATGTGGGTGACGGACCCCACTATCGTTCGCCTGTTTCCGCAGGCACCCGATGCGCTACCGCTTATTGCTGGCGCTCTCGGCGCGGCGCTGGTGCTGCTGGAAGGGCTTCGCCGCAGCGGCCGGGCGCGACCGGCCAGGTAAGCGCCCGCCGCCAGACGCCGTCAATCCCGACGGCGTCAAGTTTCCGCCAGATTCCTTCCCCACCCGCCCTCATTTGCCCTAAGCTTATGACTGAAAGTCGTGATCACCGTAGTAAGTCAAATGAGATAACGCCATGGAATTAAAGGATTATTATGCCATTCTAGGGGTTAAGCCAACAGACGATCTAAAAACAATTAAGACCGCCTACCGCCGCCTGGCTCGTAAATATCACCCCGATGTCAGCAAAGAAACCGATGCCGAAGCGCAATTTAAAGATCTCGCCGAAGCCTGGGAAGTTCTGAAAGATGAACAGCGCCGCGCCGAGTATGACCAGCTCTGGCAGCATCGCAACGACCCGCAGTTTAACCGTCAACAGCACGCCCACGAACAAAGCTACAGCCAGCAGGATTTTGACGACATCTTCTCGTCGATGTTTGGCCAGCAGGTGCACCAGTCCCGCCGCCAGCATGCCGCGCGCGGCCATGATTTAGAAATTGAAGTCGCGGTGTTCCTTGAAGAGACTCTGGCCGAGCAGATGCGCACCATCAGCTACAAACTGCCGGTCTATAACGTCTTCGGAATGGTCGAAAGCGAAACGCCGAAGACCCTGAATGTGAAAATCCCCGCTGGCGTCAGCGACGGGCAGCGCATCCGCCTCAAAGGTCAGGGAACGCCGGGAGAAAACGGCGGACCAAACGGCGACCTGTGGCTGGTTATCCACATTGCTCCGCACCCGCTGTTCGATATTGTGGGCCATAACCTGGAAATCGTTCTGCCGCTCGCACCGTGGGAAGCGGCGCTTGGTGCCAAAGTGACCATCCCGACGCTCAAAGAGAGCATTTTGCTGACCATCCCGCCGGGTAGCCAGGCGGGGCAGCGTTTACGTATTAAAGGGAAAGGGCTGGCTGGCAAAACGACCACCGGCGATTTATATGCCGTGATTAAAATCGTCATGCCGCCCAAACCGAATGAGAAAGCCAGCGCGCTCTGGCAACAGCTGGCCGATGCAGAGGCTGGCTTTGAGCCGCGTCAAGCATGGGGGAAAGCATAATGGCGAAAATGGCAGTGACGTTTACGATGACCGAGTTTTGTCTGCATACCGGCGTTTCCGAAGAAGATCTGCGGGAAATCGTCGGCCTGGGCGTGATTGAACCGCGCCAGCCGCTGACCGAGGTCTGGTTGTTCGATGATAGCGCGGTGATGATAGTCCACCGCGCGATGCGCCTGCGTCGGGAGCTGGAGCTGGACTGGCCGGGTATCGCGGTGGCGTTAACGCTGCTGGATGAAAATGCGCGGCTGACCCGCGAAAACCGGCTGTTGCAGCAACAGCTGGCCCGCTTTCTGACGCATAGCTAAGCCTGTAGCAAAGTGCGCGCTTCTGTGCGGGCCGACAAAAGAGCGGCAATCTTTTGATGGCGTAAAATCTGTCGGCCGGGCAACCGTCCGACAGAAATCCGCCCCGGTCTCATACAGAACCGACTAACGATGCCCCCGGCAGCCAGCCGCCGTGGCGGGTAATCAAATCGTCCACCGGCGCACAAACGGGCATAAAAAATGCCGCCGGGGAAGCCCGCGGCGGCAGCGTTTAATGCAGGTACGGTTTACTCGTTAATACGCGGGTGCTGCTGCACCAGACGAGAGCGTTTTTCCTGCAAATCGGCGATTTCCTGATCGATATCTTCGATTTTGTTTTCGATGTTATCGTAGTGCTCGCCAAGGATCTCTTTCGCTTCCTGAATATCCGATGCCGCAGGCGTCGCCCCTTTCAGCGGACGATTCGCCGTCTCCTTCATCGACACGCCGGTGATCAGGCCGATGACCGCAATCACCATCAGGTAGTAAGCCGGCATCATCAGGTTCTGCGAGGTTTCCACCAGCCAGGCCGCCAGGGTTGGCGTCAGACCGGCAATCAGCACCGAGATGTTGAAGGCGCTGGCCAGGGCACTAAAGCGAATATGGGTCGGGAACATCGCCGGCAGCGAGGACGCCATCACCCCGATGAAGCAGTTGAGCACCACCGCCAGCAGCAGCAGACCCGCGAAAATCAGGCCGATAATGTTGCTGTTAATCATGATAAAGGCCGGGATCGACAGGGTAAACAGCGCCACGCTACCGATCAGAATAAACGGACGACGGCCGAAGCGGTCGCTGAGCATCCCGATAATCGGCTGAACGAACAGCATACCGACCATGATCGCAATAATAATCAGCACCCCGTGATCTTCCGAGTAATGCAGGTTATGCGACAGGTAGCTCGGCATGTAGGTGAGCAACATGTAGTAGGTCACGTTGGTGGAAATCACCAGGCCGATACAGGTCAGCAGGCTGCGCCAGTGTTTCGTCGCAATCTCTTTAAAGGAGACTTTCGGCCCTTCCTGTAACCCTTCACGATCGCCCTGCTCCATGGTATCGACGTGCTGCTGGAACGCAGGAGTCTCTTCCAGCGCATGGCGAAGATAGAGACCAATCAGCCCTAACGGCAGCGCCAGGAAGAACGGTAAACGCCATCCCCAGTCGAGGAAGTTCTCTTCCCCTACCACGCTGGAAATCAGCACCACCACGCCGGCACCCATCACAAAGCCAGCGATCGAACCAAAGTCCAGCCAGCTGCCCATAAAGCCGCGCTTACGGTCTGGAGAGTATTCAGCGACGAAGATTGACGCGCCGGTATACTCGCCGCCCACCGAGAAGCCCTGCGCCATTTTACACAGCAGCAGCAGAATCGGCGCCCAGATACCAATCGAGGCGTAGGACGGAATCAGACCGATACAGAAGGTACTGATCGACATGATGACAATCGTCATGGCCAGTATCTTTTGCCGACCATACTTATCGCCCAGCATACCGAAGAACAGACCGCCCAGCGGACGGATCAGGAACGGAACGGAGAATGTCCCTAACGCGGCAATCATCTGCACGCTGGGATCGGCATCGGGGAAGAAGACTTTACCTAAGGCATACGCCACAAAACCATACACACCAAAATCGAACCACTCCATCGCATTACCCAGCGATGCTGCGGTGATAGCCTTTTTCAGCTTACCATCGTCAATGATGGTGACATCACGCAGAGTGATTGGCTTTATTTTTTTCCTTTTAAGCATATTTTTCCTCTAAAGCTTCGCCGTGAGCACACAAATCATCGCCACACGGCAAAGCCGTCGGCGTTGTGCGTTGGGAGCGGCGAATCGCTGTGCTCCTCTTCTCAAGCGTAGCAGGTTTGCCTGCACTGTCTGCTGACAGTCTGTACAACCGAACCTGTTGACGCCTGCTCTGGCAGTAGTCAGTTAATGGAGTTACGCATAACTTTGCTGAATTTACGCACTCCTCTTTTTTACCCTAACAGCGTTTAAATTCGGGATCAACTTCACAAAAAAAACGCCGCCATATAACAGAGCCAAATAATATTAATAAGTTCCATAATTATGACAACAGCGTGATTTATTTCCTCGGCCATGCCGACATGTCCCCCTACGAAATATCGTAGTGCACCTGCTGCGAAATATAATCTTTTTCTCCACCCTATTATCATAAAAAAAGTCCCGACAAAAATGCGGGAATACGCTATAATCACGCACACTTTCGGCTATCAGCCAGCGTTTAATGGACCAACGTCCTGTTTTTCCCTGTAATCATGAGGAACGTCATGCAACTCCCACACTGCCCGAAATGCCAGTCTGAGTACACCTATGAAGATAACGGCATGTTTATCTGCCCGGAATGCGCCCATGAATGGAACAATGCCGAGCCAACTGATGATAATGACGCCCTGGTGGTAAAAGATGCTAACGGCAATTTACTTGCCGATGGCGACAGCGTGACCGTCATTAAAGATCTGAAGGTAAAAGGCAGCTCTTCGATGCTGAAAATAGGTACCAAAGTGAAGAATATCCGACTGGTGGAAGGCGATCATAACATCGACTGTAAAATTGATGGTTTTGGTCCGATGAAGTTGAAATCCGAGTTCGTCAAAAAGAACTAATTCTATTTCCCCGTCACCGGGGATTTATTTCCCCGCGACTGAAACGGTCGCCGGGATAAATGAACGGATATATTTCCGCCGCACCGCCTGATTATTTCCCGCGTGCCGCCGCCTCCAGACCCGACTCTGCCGCCTGGTCTGGATGGCTCATCACCTTCTACACTTAATGGGTCTTCGTTACCTGAGGTAATGGTTATGCCCTTAAGTCCTTACATCACCTTTAGCGGCAACTGCGCGGCGGCGATAGCGTTCTACCAGCAAACGCTGGGCGCCGAGCTGGTCCACCAAATCACCTACGGCGAAATGCCGCAGAGTGCGCAGGATGCCGAGGATGGCTGCCCTTCCGGCCAGCATTTATCCGCCGACTGTATCGCTCACGCCAGCCTGCGCGTCGCGGGCAGCGAACTCATGCTCGGCGACAGCCCGGGCGACAAAACCGATCGCTACGCCGGCTTTACCCTGGTACTCGATACCCAGGACCTGGCCGAGGGCAAGCGCTGGTTCGATAGTCTCGCCGACGGCGGGAGCGTCGAGATGGCCTGGCAGGAAACCTTCTGGGCCCACGGCTTTGGTAAAACTATCGACCGCTTTGGCGTCCCGTGGATGGTGAACGTCGTCAAACAAGCTTAAAGCTTCTCCCTTCGGGCGGGCTCTCCCGCCCTGTCACTCAGCTGGCACCAACTCTTCATCCTCCGGTCATTGCGTGTTAACCGGAATGTAACAAAAACGCGTCAGGATCGGGCCACTCTCAGAGGGAAATCCCTTCTTCTGCTTAGTGAGGCTCGACTGACATGCACTTATCCAGACGTCCGACCAGTTATCCTACCCGGTATCAGGAAATCGCCGCCAGACTTGAGCAGGAACTCCGCCATCACTACCGCTGCGGCGACTACCTCCCGGCTGAACAACAGCTGGCCACACGCTTTGAAGTCAACCGCCATACCCTGCGTCGGGCTATCGATCAGCTGGTCGAACGCGGCTGGGTCCAGCGTCGTCAGGGGGTTGGCGTGCTGGTGCTGATGCGCCCAATCGACTATCCGCTCAATGCTCAGGCGCGCTTCAGCCAGAACCTGCTCGATCAGGGCAGCCACCCGACCAGCGAAAAGCTGCTGTCGGTACTGCGCCCGGCCAGCAGCCACGTCGCCGAAGCCTTTGGCATTAATGAAGGCGAGAACGTCATTCACCTCCGCACTCTGCGCCGCGTCAACGGCGTCGCGCTGTGTTTGATCGACCACTACTTCACCGACCTGCGCTTCTGGCCAGCGCTGCAAACCTTCACCCAGGGCTCACTGCACGATTTCCTGCGCCAACAGCTGGATGTCGAACTGACCCGCGCGCGCACCAAAATCAGCGCCCGTCGCGCCCAGGCGAAAGAGAGCAATATTCTCGGGATCCCCAACATGGCGCCGCTGCTGTGCGTGAGAACCCTGAACCACCGTGCGGGTGAACCGCAGGCTACGGAGTACTCCGTCAGCCTGACCCGGGCGGACATGATTGAATTCACCATGGAGCACTGAATGCACTTTGATACCGCAACCCGCCAGCGCTGGATGTCCGTGCTGGCCCACAGTGAACCCGAGGAACTACTGGCGCGGATGCAGACCCTGCAGCTGGCGCCGGAATATGAACTGATCCGCACCCCGGAAACCGGCCTGGTACAGCTCCAGGCACGGATGGGCGGGATTGGCGACCGTTTCTTCGCTGGAGACGCGACGCTGACCCGCGCCGCCATTCGCCTGCCTGACGGCACGATCGGCTACAGCTGGATACTGGGCCGCGATCGTCCGCACGCAGAACGCTGCGCCACCATCGACGCGCTGATGCAATCGCCCCACCATTTTCACACCTTAATGGAAACCCTGATTACCCCGCTGGAAGCACAACGAAGCGCGCGCATTGAAGCCCGACGCGCCGAAGTCAACGCCAGCCGGGTAGACTTCTTTACTCTGGTTCGCGGAGATAACGCATGACCTTACAAACCGCTTTTACCCTACCGGTGCAGGATGCCCAGCACAGTTTTCGTCGCCTGCTAAAAGCCATGAGCGAGCCGGGCGTCATTGTTGCGCTCCAGCAGCTCCAGCACGGCTGGCAGCCGTTGAATATCGCCTCCACCAGCCTCCTGCTGACGCTGGCGGACCACGAAACGCCGGTCTGGCTTTCCGCAGCGCTGCATAACGATCTCGTCGGCCAGAACTTACGTTTCCATACCGGCGCGCCGCTGGTGGAACTGCCGCAGCAGGCGGTATTCGCCGTCACCGACGGACGCATCAGCTCGGAGCAGCTTAACGTTCTTTCCGCCGGAACCATTGCCGCCCCGGAAACTGGCGTCACGCTGATTGTCCAGCTCGCCAGCCTCAGCGGCGGACGCATGCTGCGCCTGACCGGCGCCGGCATTGCCGAAGAGCGCATGATCGCCCCGCAGCTACCGGACTGCATCATCGATGAGCTGACCGAACGCCCGCACCCGTTCCCGCTGGGTATTGACCTGATCCTCACCTGCGGCGAGCGCCTGCTGGCTATCCCGCGCACCACTCACGTGGAGGTTTGCTAATGTACGTGGCCGTCAAAGGCGGAGAAAAGGCGATAACCGCCGCTCACGCCTTACAGGAACATAAGCGACGAGGCGACGGACGGCTTCCAGAACTGAGCATTGAACAGATTACCCAGCAGTTAAACCTTGCGGTCGATCGGGTCATGACCGAAGGCGGCATCGCCGACCGTGAACTGGCGGCGCTGGCGCTCAAACAGGCCAGCGGCGACAACGTCGAAGCCATTTTTTTACTGCGTGCGTATCGCACCACCCTGCAGCGGCTGGCGGTGAGCGAGCCTGTCGATACCGCCAGCATGCGCCTGGAACGCCGTATTTCGGCAGTCTATAAAGATATTCCCGGCGGCCAGATGCTCGGCCCGACCTACGATTACACCCACCGCCTGCTTGATTTCACCCTGCTGGCCAACGGCGAAACACCGCCGCTGCACACCGCCGAACGGCCGCCGGAAGCCACACCGCACGTTTTTAACCTGCTGGTGCAGCAGGGGCTGGCGAAAGCGGAACAGGAGTCCCACGCCCGGCCCGACGACATCACCCGCGCGCCGCCGGTCTATCCCTGCTCACGTTCGTCACGCCTGCAGCAGCTGGTGCGCGGCGATGAAGGCTATCTGCTGGCGCTGGCCTACTCCACCCAGCGCGGTTACGGTCGCAACCATCCTTTCGCCGGTGAAATTCGTAGCGGCTACGTCGCCATTGAGATCGTCCCCGAAGAGCTGGGTTTTGCGGTCAATATCGGCGAACTGCTGATGACCGAATGCGAGATGGTCAACGGTTTCGTGGCGCCGGAAAGCGAACCGCCGCACTTTACGCGCGGCTATGGCCTGGTCTTCGGCATGAGCGAGCGTAAGGCGATGGCGATGGCGCTGGTCGACCGTGCGCTACAGGCGCCGGATTACGGCGAAGAGATAGCCGGGCCGGCGCAGGATGAAGAGTTTGTCCTCGCCCACGCCGATAACGTCGAGGCGGCCGGTTTCGTCTCGCATCTCAAACTGCCCCACTATGTCGATTTCCAGGCCGAACTGGCGCTGCTGAAACGCCTGCAACGGGAGAACGAACGTGGTTAACCCACTCACTGGCTACAACTTTGCTTATCTTGATGAGCAGACCAAGCGCATGATCCGCCGGGCCATTCTCAAAGCGGTGGCGATTCCCGGCTATCAGGTGCCGTTCGGCGGCCGCGAGATGCCGATGCCCTACGGCTGGGGAACCGGCGGTATTCAGCTGACCGCCAGTATCATCGGCGAGCATGACGTGCTGAAGGTGATCGACCAGGGCGCTGATGACACCACCAATGCGGTGTCGATACGGCAGTTTTTTAAGCGCGTCACCGGCGTCGCGACCACCGAGGCGACCTGCGATGCCACGCTGATCCAGACCCGTCACCGGATCCCGGAGACGCCGCTCAGCGAAGATCAGATCCTGATCTTCCAGGTACCGATCCCGGAGCCGCTGCGCTTTATTGAGCCGCGCGAGACCGAAACCCGCACCATGCATGCGCTGGAAGAGTACGGCGTGATGCAGGTGAAGCTGTATGAAGACATTGCCCGCTTCGGCCATATCGCCACCACCTATGCCTACCCGGTAAAAGTGAACGGTCGCTATGTGATGGATCCGTCGCCGATCCCGAAATTCGATAACCCGAAAATGCACATGATGCCCGCGCTGCAGCTGTTCGGCGCCGGACGGGAAAAGCGCATTTACGCGGTGCCGCCGTTTACCCCGGTGGAGAGCCTCGATTTCGACGACCACCCGTTTACCGTCCAGGAGTGGGATGAACCCTGCGCCATTTGCGGGTCCCGCCACAGCTACCTTGATGAAGTGGTGCTGGATGACAGCGGCAAACGGATGTTTGTCTGCTCCGATACCGACTATTGCCGCCAACAGAGCGAGGCGCTGAACAAATGAGCCATCCGTTACTCGCGGTCAATCATCTGACCCATCTTTATGCGCCGGGCAAAGGCTTCAGCGACGTCTCTTTTGAACTGTGGCCCGGTGAAGTGCTGGGCATCGTGGGTGAGTCCGGTTCGGGGAAAACCACCCTGCTGAAAGCCCTCTCGGCGCGACTGACGCCGCAGGAAGGTGAAGTGCGGTATGAAAACCGCTCGCTGTATGCGATGAGTGAAGCGGATCGCCGCCGCCTGCTGCGCACCGAATGGGGCGTGGTGCATCAGCATCCGATGGATGGCCTGCGCCGCCAGGTGTCGGCGGGCGGCAACATCGGTGAGCGCCTGATGGCCACCGGCGCACGCCACTACGGAAATATCCGCGCGACCGCCGAACAGTGGTTGAACGATGTCGAAATTCCACCGTCGCGTATTGACGATCTGCCCACCACCTTTTCCGGCGGCATGCAGCAGCGCTTGCAAATCGCCCGCAACCTTGTGACCCAGCCGAAGCTGGTGTTTATGGACGAGCCGACCGGCGGTCTGGATGTTTCGGTGCAGGCACGTCTGCTCGACCTGCTGCGCGGTCTGGTGATGGAGCTGAATCTGGCCGTGGTGATAGTCACCCACGATCTCGGCGTAGCGCGCCTGCTGGCTCACCGTCTGCTGGTCATGAAACAGGGTCAGGTGGTGGAAAGCGGTTTAACCGACCGGGTGCTGGACGATCCTCATCATCCGTATACCCAGCTGCTGGTGTCGTCGGTATTGCAGAACTGAGGTTGCTGTCGCCGGGTGGCGCTGCGCTTACCCGGCCTACGAACACAGAGTCAGTATGTCAGGTAAAGCAACGCCACCACCCGGCACCAGGACCACGAGGCCAGATGAGTCGCGTTCGAACACAGCACCTGTAGGCCGGGTAAGGCGAAGCCGCCACCCGGCACCCGGACCACGAGGCCAGATGAGTCACGTTCGAACACAGCACTGTCGGCCGGGTAAGGCGAAGCCGCCACCCGGCGCCAGGACCACAAGGCCAGATGAGTCGCGTTCGAACACAGCACCTGTAGGCCGGGTAAGGCAACGCCGCCACCCGGCACCCGGACCACGAGGCCAGATGAGTCGCGTTCGAACACAGCACCGTAGGCCGGGTAAGGCGAAGCCGCCACCCGGCACCCGGACCACGAGGCCAGATGAGTCGCGTTCGAACACAGCACCGTAGGCCGGGTAAGGCGAAGCCGCCACCCGGCGTCAGGACCACAAGGCCAGATGAGTCGCGTTCGAACACAGTACCGTAGGCCGGGTAAGGCAACGCCGCCAC
>NZ_PIBO01000050.1:0-30939 GCF_002806725.1 Raoultella sp. T31 | reverse complement strand
GAGCAGTTGACTTTTAATCAATTGGTCGCAGGTTCGAATCCTGCACGACCCACCACTTTAGCATTGAACCTTGATGTTAAACGTGAAGGATAACGTTGCGTGGCAACGGTCCTGGAGCGAGCGAAAGCGAGTCATCCTGCGCACCTGAATAGTAAAAGTGAAGTCCCGCAAGGGGTCGTTAGCTCAGTTGGTAGAGCAGTTGACTTTTAATCAATTGGTCGCAGGTTCGAATCCTGCACGACCCACCACTTTAACATTAAAGCTGATGTTAAACGTGAAGGATAACGTTGCGTAGCAACGGCCCGAAGGGCGAGCAGAGCGAGTCATCCTGCACGACCCACCAATGTAAAAAGGCGCCCTAAAGGCGCCTTTTTGCTCTCTGTTGTTTTCTCCCCAGAAATGCTAATTCCCCTTTTTTGTCATCAGACGGCAATAAATTCCCCACGACATTTTCTGTACAATCCGCTATCTTGTTTAGCATATAAAACATCATGACCGCCGCTATGCCATCTGAAGGCATGTTAACGGCATTTGAGTTAAGCCAGTAAAACGAGATTGCAAGATGAGCGTAATGTTTGACCCCGAAACGGCGATTTACCCTTTCCCGCCTAAACCGTTGCCATTAAGTCGCGATGAAAAGCACTTTTACCGTGAAAAGATTAAACGTCTGCTGCGCGAGCGCGATGCGGTGATGGTGGCTCATTACTATACCGACCCGGAAATTCAGCAACTGGCCGAAGAGACCGGCGGCTGTATCGCTGACTCTCTCGAAATGGCTCGTTTCGGCGCCCGTCATTCAGCGTCGACGTTGCTGGTGGCCGGCGTACGCTTCATGGGGGAAACGGCAAAAATTCTCAGCCCGGAGAAGACCATCCTGATGCCTACGCTGCATGCCGAGTGTTCTCTGGATCTGGGCTGCCCGATTGAGGAGTTTAACGCATTCTGCGATGCCCACCCGGATCGTACCGTCGTCGTTTATGCTAATACCTCAGCGGCGGTCAAAGCGCGCGCCGATTGGGTGGTGACCTCCAGTATTGCCGTTGAGCTTATTGAGCATCTCGACAGCCTCGGGGAAAAAATTCTTTGGGCGCCTGACCGTCACTTAGGCCGGTACGTACAGCGCCAGACCGGCGCAGATGTTTTGTGCTGGCAGGGGGCCTGTATTGTCCATGATGAATTTAAAACCCAGGCGTTAACGCGGATGAAAGCCCTCTATCCTGATGCCGCCATTCTGGTACATCCTGAATCGCCGCAGTCTATTGTGGATATGGCGGATGCAGTAGGGTCGACCAGCCAGCTGATTGCCGCGGCTAAAACGCTTGCGGTGCGCCAGCTCATTGTCGCCACCGATCGCGGGATCTTCTATAAAATGCAGCAGGCGGTACCGGAAAAAGAGCTGCTGGAAGCGCCGACCGCGGGAGAGGGGGCAACCTGTCGTAGCTGCGCCCACTGCCCGTGGATGGCGATGAATGGCCTGAAGGCGATTGCCGAAGGGCTGGAAAATGGGGGACGCGAACACGAAATTAAGGTCGATGCGCAGCTGCGTACC
This sequence comes from Raoultella sp. T31, assembly GCF_002806725.1. NCBI lineage: Bacteria > Pseudomonadati > Pseudomonadota > Gammaproteobacteria > Enterobacterales > Enterobacteriaceae > Klebsiella > Raoultella sp. T31. The sequence goes on along the minus strand of NZ_PIBO01000050.1, from coordinate 29,390 downwards.
GGCGCATTAGTCCCGCTGAACAGAATGCTGGATTTTGCGGCTACACTTCGGGGATAGTGATTAATTACGCAATCAATACTGGACGGGGAAAATATGGATTTTTTTAGTACGCAGAATATCCTGGTGCATATACCCATCGGCGCCGGCGGATACGACTTATCATGGATCGAGGCGGTCGGTACGCTTGCCGGGCTACTGTGTATCTGGCTGGCTAGTCTGGAAAAGATCAGCAACTATGCGTTTGGGCTGGTCAACGTCACCTTGTTTGCCATTATTTTCTTTCAGATTCAGCTTTATGCCAGTCTGCTGTTGCAGGTCTTTTTCTTTGCCGCCAACGTTTATGGCTGGTACGCCTGGTCCCGGCAAACCAGCAGCCATGAAGCCGAGCTGCGTATTCGCTGGCTGCCATTGCCGAAGGCGCTGGGCTGGCTGATCGCTTGTATCGTGGCAATTGCGCTGATGACGGTCTTCATTAATCCGGTCTTCGCCTTCCTGACGCGCATCGCGGTCGCCCTCATGCAGAGTCTGGGACTGCAGGTCACGATGCCGGAACTGCAGCCCGATGCCTTCCCGTTCTGGGACTCCTGCATGATGGTGCTGTCGGTCGCCGCCATGATTCTGATGACCCGTAAGTATGTCGAAAACTGGCTGCTTTGGGTGATCATCAACATCATCAGCGTGGTGATTTTCGCCCTTCAGGGGGTTTACGCGATGTCGCTGGAATATCTGCTTTTGACCTTTATTGCCCTTAACGGCAGTCGGATGTGGATCAACAGCGCGCGTGAGCGAGGTTCTCACGCGTTTTCTCGCTAATGGTGGTGGTGATGAGGGTCGTGCCCGGCGTGCGTCATATTAAGATGGCATTCCGGGCCGCTACAGGGCTGATACTCCATCTGCACGGTCACATGCTCAATATTATATTTATGCTGCAAAAATGCCTGGATGCGATTCAGCAGAGCGTCGTGATCGTGCGGAGGGACAACCTGAACATGCAGCGTCATAACCGTTTTTTCGCCGACCAGCCAGACGTGGACGTGGTGTACGTCGCGGACTTCCGCCACCGAGCGGTGCAAATCGCGCTGCAACCCCTCGACATCTAACGACCGCGGCGCTCCTTCCAGCAGTTCGTTGATACTTTCCTGCAACAGCCGCCAGGCGCTGCGCAATACCAGGCATGAGACCAGCACCGATAAAATCGGGTCAATTGGCGTCCAGCCGGTGGTGATAATCACGATGGCGGCAATAATCGCTCCGACCGAGCCCAGTAAGTCACCCAGCACATGTAATGCCGCTGCGCGAACGTTGAGATTTCGCTCTTCGCTGCCGCGATGCAGGATCCAGAATGCCAGTATGTTTGCCAGTAGCCCGGCTACGGCAATCACCATCATCGTGTTACCGGCGACGGGCTGCGGATGGTTAAAACGCTGAATCGCTTCCCAGAAAATAAGAATGGTAATCACAACCAGTGCAATGGCATTGACGAAAGCCGCCAGCGTGGTCAGACGCAGCCAGCCGAAGGTATGGCGGGTATTGGGCGGACGACTGGCGAAGCGCACCGCCAGCAGAGCGAACAACAGGGCGGCTGAATCGGTGAGCATATGACCGGCATCAGCCAGCAGCGCCAGCGAGCCTGAAACGACGCCGCCGATGGCTTCAACCAGCATAAATCCGGCGGTGACGATGAAAGCCTGCAACAGGCGTTTTTCGTTACCGCGGTCGGGGGTTTCTGACGGAGTGTGAGCATGAGCCATTACAGAATCCTGTCATTATTTTAGCAATTAGTCTCTGACCTTCTTACAGATTAACCACAATCGGGCATCTGTTCCATCAGCGAATGTCGATAGGGCAAGGTGCTGCGGCATTTGTTTCAACAATACGCAGATGCGGCAACAATAGGGTAAAAATGCCGATGGCTGGAGCATTATTGAGTGATATCTCACCAATGCAATATATAATATTTATATGTGTTAAATTCCTGGTGTTTGTAACTACTGGCGGGGCTTTGCTTCTCACTATTCCTGTGGTTTGTATTGTTTTTATCTGTTTAATCAGTCAATTACCCTTGCGACTGTAAAAGTCTGTTTACACTTTTCTGACGGCGAGTTAGATTGAAAGGATTGCACACAATTGATTAAGTATGGCAACGCTGGAAAGAAAATGAATTATCAGAACGACGATTTACGTATTAAAGAGATCAACGAATTATTACCTCCCGTTGCACTCCTGGAAAAGTTCCCCGCGACCGAAAATGCTGCTAACACCGTGGCGCACGCTCGTAAAGCGATCCATCAGATCCTTAAAGGCAATGACGATCGTCTGCTGGTGGTGATTGGCCCGTGCTCCATCCACGATCCTGCCGCAGCGAAAGAGTATGCTGAACGCCTGCTGACGCTTCGTGAGGAGCTGAAGGGCGAGCTGGAAGTGGTGATGCGCGTTTACTTTGAAAAACCGCGTACTACCGTTGGCTGGAAGGGGTTAATCAACGATCCGCATATGGATAACAGCTTCCACATCAACGACGGTCTGCGTATCGCGCGTAAGCTGCTGCTGGAGATTAACGACAGCGGGCTGCCTGCGGCGGGTGAATTCCTCGATATGATCACCCCGCAATACCTTGCTGACCTGATGAGCTGGGGCGCCATTGGCGCGCGTACCACGGAATCACAGGTGCATCGCGAACTTTCGTCTGGCCTTTCTTGTCCGGTAGGTTTTAAAAACGGCACCGACGGGACAATAAAAGTGGCCATCGACGCGATTAACGCAGCGGGCGCGCCGCACTGCTTCCTGTCAGTGACCAAATGGGGTCATTCGGCGATTGTGAATACCAGCGGCAACAGCGACTGTCATATCATTCTGCGCGGCGGCAAAGAGCCAAACTACAGTGCGAAGCATGTTGCTGAAGTGAAAGTGGGTCTGGCAAAAGCGGGTCTGCCCGTACAGCTGATGATTGATTTCAGCCACGCGAACTCCAGCAAGCAGTTCAAAAAACAGATGGAAGTGGGCGCCGATGTGTGCCGGCAAATAGCTGGTGGCGAGCAGGCGATTATGGGCGTGATGATTGAAAGCCATCTGGTGGAAGGTAGCCAGAGTCTGGAGAGCGGCGCGCCGCTGGCCTACGGTAAAAGCATCACCGATGCCTGCATCGGCTGGGAAGATACCGATACTATCCTGCGTCAGCTGGCAGATGCGGTAAAAGCCCGTCGCGGTTAATCCGCAGCCTGAGCCCGGCAGCGCATCGTGTCGCCGGGATTCAGAGCCAATAAAAAAGCGTGGACGGGTCCACGCTTTTTTTATGGCTGGCGAAAATTATTTCGCTTTACCCTGGTTTGCTACCGCGGCGGCTTTTGCGGCGATTTCATCCGCATTGCCCAGATAGTAGTGTTTGATCGGTTTGAAGTTTTCGTCGAACTCATAAACCAGCGGTACGCCGGTCGGGATGTTCAGTTCAAGGATTTCGTCTTCGCCCATATTGTCCAGGTACTTCACCAGCGCGCGCAGGGAGTTGCCGTGAGCGGCGATAATCACGCGCTCACCGCTTTTCAGACGCGGCAGAATGGTTTCGTTCCAGTAAGGCACTACGCGCTCGATGGTCAGCGCCAAGCTTTCGGTTACCGGCAGCTCTTGATCGGTCAGTTTTGCATAACGCGGATCGTGGCCCGGATAGCGCTCGTCGTCTTTGGTCAGCTCCGGCGGAGTAATGGCAAAGCCACGGCGCCACTGTTTAACCTGCTCATCACCGTATTTCTCAGCGGTTTCCGCTTTGTTCAGACCCTGCAATGCACCGTAGTGACGCTCGTTCAGTTTCCAGGATTTCTCAACCGGCAGCCAGGCCTGATCCAGCTCATCCAGCACGTTCCACAGAGTATGGATGGCACGTTTCAGCACAGAGGTATAAGCAAAATCGAAGCTGAAGCCTTCGTCTTTCAGCAGTTTACCTGCCGCTTTTGCTTCACCTACGCCTTTCTCGGACAGATCAACGTCGTACCAACCGGTGAAACGGTTTTCATTGTTCCATTGGCTTTCGCCATGACGGACCAGTACCAGCTTAGTTACAGCCATACACTTACTCCTCAAGCTTTGTTTGAATGATAACAATTCTCATTATATTGCCGCGATTTGCGTCACGGCAATGCTTATCCCTAACCATAGCGAAAATCGTGGCTCAGTGTAAGATGCTTGTAAATCGGCGGTTATATTTTTGTCTGCGAGTGGCGTAATTTGCAGCAAAGTGATGAAAAAAAGCCCTCCGTCAGGAGGGCCAGAGGCTTATCGGGCAATAAACTGATATTCCGTCAGGCTGACGTACTCCTCGCCCGGGCGCAAGATGCAGTCGGGCTGAGGCCAGTGCGGATGATTGGGTGAATCCGGCAGAAATTCACTCTCCAGAGCCAGACCTTGCCAGTCGGCGTACGGCTGTTCCGTGCGCGATGGCGTTCCGTCCAGATAGTTACCCGAATAAAACTGCAGGGCAGGGGCGGAGGTATACACCGCCATCTGCAGTTGACCATCCTGAGACCAGACGTGGGCCGCGGCCTTGCGGGCATCGCCTTTTGCCTGCAGCAGGAAAGCATGATCATACCCCTTCACCTTCTGCTGATCGGCATCGCGAAGGAAGTCGACCGCGACGGTTTTCGGCGTGCGAAAATCGAAGCTGGTTTGGGCGACGTCCTGTAAATCACCGCCCGGAATACCGTCGCTCTCCACCGGCAGGTAGCTGTCGGCGAAAATTTGTAGCTGATGGTTGCGCACGTCCGTCTGTCCACCGTCGAGGTTGAAGTAGACGTGGTTGGTCAGGTTGACCGGACAGGGCCGATCAACCGTCGCACGATACTCGATGGCGATACGGTTATCTTCGCTAAGACGGTAGTGCGCCGTGGCTTGCAGATTGCCGGGAAAACCCTGATCGCCGTCAGCGGAAATAAGGGCAAACAGCGCCTGATGCGTGTCCGCGCTGACTATCTGCCAGCGACGTTTGTCGAACCCGCCTGGCCCGCCGTGCAGCTGATGGCCGGCCTCGTTAGAAGGGGTCAGTTGGACCGTCTGGCCATCCAGGGTAAAACGGCTGTTGGCGATACGGTTGGCATAGCGACCCACGGAGGCGCCGAGATAGGCCGCCTGACGGGTATAGCCTTCCGGCGTCGCGCAGCCGAGCAGCGCTTCGCGAATTTCGCCATTGGCCAGTGGGACCCGGGCGGATAATAACGTCGCGCCCCAGTCCATCAACGTGACCACCATCCCGGCATTATTCCGCAGGGTAATTAGATTCCACGGCTGCCCGTCGGGCGCCAGGTCTGTTGTTTGGTTTAGCACTGGCCAGCCCCCTGTGATGGTTTGCAAACGTAGAAGGTCTCTTTAATACCGGTTTTCGCTTCATACTGCTGCGCGACGGCTTGCTTAACGCTATCAACGCACTCTTCCGGTACCAGCGCCACGACGCAACCGCCAAATCCGCCGCCGGTCATACGTACGCCGCCTTTATCGCCGATGGTGGCTTTGACTATCTCCACCAGCGTGTCAATTTGCGGAACGGTAATTTCGAAATCATCGCGCATTGAGGCGTGAGATTCCGCCATCAGTTCCCCCATCCGCTTGAGGTCGCCTTTTTCCAGCGCGGCGGCGGCTTCGAGCGTACGCGCATTTTCGGTCAGGACATGGCGCACGCGTTTCGCAACCACCGGATCCAGCTCATGGGCAACGGCATTGAACTCGGCGATTTTGACGTCGCGCAGCGCAGGCTGCTGGAAGAAACGCGCGCCGGTCTCGCACTGTTCGCGGCGGGTGTTGTATTCGCTGCCGACCAGAGTACGTTTAAAATTACTGTTGATGATTACCACCGCGACGCCTTTCGGCATGGAGACGGCCTTGGTTCCTAATGTGCGGCAGTCAAGCAGCAGAGCGTGATCTTTCTTACCCAGCGCCGAGATAAGCTGGTCCATGATGCCGCAGTTACAGCCGACGAACTGGTTCTCCGCTTCCTGGCTGTTAAGGGCAATTTGTGCCCCGTCCAGCGGCAGATGGTACAGCTGCTGGAATACGGTTCCGACGGCCACTTCCAGCGACGCGGAGGAGCTTAAACCCGCCCCCTGCGGCACGTTGCCGCCGATCACCAGATCGGCGCCGCCAAAATGGTTGTTGCGTTTCTGCAGGTGTTTCACCACCCCGCGGACATAGTTTGACCACTGCTGGGTATCGTGGCTGACAATCGGCTTATCGAGGGAGAACTCGTCGCTCTGATTGTCATAATCGGCGGCAATCACCCGGACAATCCGGTCCGCGCGCGGCGCACAGCTGATCACCGTCTGATAATCAATCGCGCAGGGCAGCACGAAGCCGTCGTTATAGTCGGTGTGTTCGCCGATCAAATTGACGCGGCCCGGGGCCTGAATAGCGTGGGTGGCAGGGTAGCCGAATTTTTCAGCAAACAGGGTTTGGGTTTTCTCTTTCAGACTCATTGTTATTCTCCGGATTCGCGAAAATGGACGTCGCTCACTGCCCGCAGGCGTTCGGCGGCTTGTTCGGCCGTCAAATCGCGCTGAGTTTCGGCCAGCATTTCGTAGCCGACCATAAACTTGCGTACCGTCGCCGAGCGCAGCAGCGGCGGATAAAAGTGAGCGTGTAGCTGCCAGTGATTATTCTCTTTGTTATTAAACGGTGCCCCGTGCCAGCCCATGGAATAAGGGAATGAGCACTGGAACAGGTTGTCGTAACGGCTGGTCAGCTTTTTCAGCGCCAGCGCAAGGTCGCTGCGCTGGGCTGCGGTTAAATCGGTAAGACGCAGAATATGTGCTTTCGGCAGCAGCAGCGTCTCAAAGGGCCAGGCCGCCCAGTAAGGTACGACGGCCAGCCAGTGTTCAGTTTCGACGACAGCCCGTCTGCCGTCGGCTAATTCGCGCTGAACGTAATCCACCAGCATCGGCGAACCCTGAGCGGCGAAATACTCTTTTTGCAAACGGTCTTCGCGTTCCGCCTCATTGGGCAGGAAGCTGTTGGCCCAGACCTGGCCGTGCGGGTGCGGGTTGGAGCAGCCCATCGCTGCGCCTTTGTTCTCAAAAACCTGCACCCACGGATAGGTCTGGCCCAGCTCGGCCGTCTGTTCCTGCCACGTATTAACCACGCCTTCCAGTGCTTCAACGCTCAGCTCAGGCAGCGTTTTGCTGTGATCCGGCGAGAAGCAGATGACCCGACTGGTGCCGCGCGCGCTTTGACAGCGCATCAGCGGATCGTCGCTGTTCGGGGCATCGGGGGTGTCGGTCATCAATGCCGCAAAGTCATTAGTAAACACGTAGGTACCGGTGTAATTCGGGTTGGTGTCGCCGGTGACGCGGGTGTTACCCGGACACAGAAAACAATCCGCATCGTGCGCCGGCAAGGTTGATTTTGCCGGTGCTTCCTGCGCCCCTTGCCAGGGGCGCCTGGCGCGATGCGGTGATACCAGAATCCACTGCCCGGTTAACGGGTTATAACGACGATGCGGATGGTCGACGGGGTTAAATACGCTCATGACGGTTCCTTAGTCTGGGTAACCCTGCGGATGACGGGACTGCCAGTGCCAGGTGTCCTGCGCCATCTCGTCAAGGTCGCGCGTGACGCGCCAGTTCAGTTCGCGGTCGGCCTTTTCGGCATCCGCCCAGTAGGCCGGCAGATCGCCATCGCGGCGCGGCGCGAAGTGGTAATTAACAGGTTTGCCGCAGGCTTTGCTGAAGGCATTGATCACGTCGAGGACGCTGCTGCCGACGCCTGCGCCGAGGTTATAAATGTGTACGCCTTCGCGGCCGGCCAGTTTTTCCATCGCCGCAACGTGGCCGTCGGCGAGGTCCATGACGTGGATATAGTCGCGTACGCCGGTGCCGTCAGGGGTCGGATAATCATTGCCGAAAACGGCCAGCGATTCGCGACGACCGACAGCCACCTGCGCGATGTAAGGCATCAGGTTGTTCGGGATACCCTGTGGGTCTTCGCCCATATCGCCTGACGGATGCGCGCCGACCGGGTTGAAGTAACGCAGCAGCGCAATGCTCCAGTCCGGCTGGGCTTTTTGCAGATCGGTGAGGATTTGCTCGACCATCAGCTTGCTTTTGCCATACGGGCTTTGCGGCGTGCCGGTCGGGAAGCTTTCGACATAAGGGATCTTCGGCTGATCGCCGTAGACGGTTGCTGAGGAGCTAAAAATAAAGTTCTTTACGCCAGCGGCGCGCATAGCGGAAACTAATTTAAGTGTACCGGTAACGTTATTGTCGTAATATTCCAGCGGCTTCGCGACAGATTCGCCGACGGCTTTCAGGCCGGCAAAGTGGATCACCGCTTCAATCGCGTGATCGTGCAGAATTTCTGTCATCAGCGCTTCATTACGAATATCGCCTTCGACAAAGGTGGCTGTTTTCCCGCCGAGACGTTCAATGACCGGCAATACGCTGCGCTTACTGTTGCAGAGATTGTCGAGAATAATCACTTCATGTCCCTGCAGCAGCAGTTGAACGCAGGTATGACTCCCAATGTAACCGCTACCACCTGTAACCAGTACTTTCATGATTCGCTCCAATAGGCTTATCGTGTGTGATGAAGATAGCATACCAAAGAAGTGGAAAGTGTGACACAGGCCAAATTGGTGGAATCGATTACACTAAAATACATAATGCACTATTTTTTTATTTTTATGTTTAAAAACAGTCTATTAATGTCTTTTAGGGTTATTTTTCTGAAAAAAAACAGGGGGCCGTAGCCCCCTGTAGCGGCTCAGTCAGCGAGTGGACCGACCTGATAAGTGTAACCGTCTCCACTGCGCACAAACTCCAGTCGGTGGGTAATGCAGTCCGGTGCATCTTCGGCGTGGTGGGAGACAAACAGCAGTTGAGTGGCGCCTTCGCTAATCAACACATCCACGAAACGCCGCACCAGCTGACGGTTAAGCGGATCCAGCCCCTGCAGGGGCTCGTCAAGGATCAGCAGCGTCGGGTGCTTCACCAGCGCCCGGACAATCAGCGCCAGCCGCTGTTGTCCCCACGAGAGACCGTGGAACGGCGCATCGGCGGTACGCTTGTCGATCCCCAGAATATCCAGCCAGTTCTGCACCAGCTTGCGCTGCTTATCGGAAACGGCCTGATAAATACCGATAGAGTCGAAATAACCCGACAGGATCACGTTGCGCACCGTAGTGCTGACGCGGTACTCAAGATGCAGGCTGCTGCTGACGTAGCCAATATGCTTTTTGATGTCCCAGATGGTTTCACCGCTGCCGCGGCGGCGGCCAAAGAGGGTCAGGTCGTTGCTGTAGCCCTGCGGATGGTCGCCGGTTACCAGACTGAGCAGGGTCGATTTACCGGCGCCGTTGGGACCGACTATCTGCCAGTGTTCACCGGGGTTAACGGTCCAGCTCAGGTGCTCGATGATTGGCCGGTCGTTGTATGACACCACGCCATCCCGCAGGACGATGCGCGGCGCCCCGGCGTCGAGAGCATGGCGGGCGGCGGGGGCGTCTGGTTCCGGTAAGTTCATGCCCGCCAGTTTTTCGCTGTGCGCCAGTTGGGCGATCAGCGCCTGTTGCAGCAGCGCCTGCTTTTCTCCGGTTTCGCTGAGGGTACAATCGGCCAGCACGCCGGCAAACTGGACAAACGGCGGAATCTCATCGAAGCGGTTGAGTACCAGCACCAGCGTGAGTCCTTCGCGGTGCAACCTCTCCAGCAGCCCGGCAAGCTGCTGGCGGGAAGCGACGTCCAGGCCGTCAAAAGGCTCGTCGAGAATCAACAGGTCCGGCTGGGTCATCAGCGCCTGGCAGAGCAGCGTTTTACGCGTTTCTCCGGTGGAGAGGTATTTAAAGCGGCGCTGGAGCAAAGACGTAATGCCGAACAATTCCGCCAGGCGCGCGCAGCGGGCGGCATCTCTGGACTCTTCCTGGATAATCTCCTCCGTCGTGCGGCCGGTGTCCTCTTCGCCTGGGCTGAGTAGGTCCGTATTGTTGCGTTGCCATTCGTCGCTGACCAGCTTCTGCAACTGTTCGAAGGAGAGGCGGGTTACCCGGGGAAAGCGGTTTTCATCGCGGCCGGACAGCAGAGTGAGCTCACCGGACAGCGCGCGAGCCAGCGCCGACTTCCCGCTACCGTTGCTGCCGACGAAGGCCCAGCTTTCGCCGGCGCCAACGGTGAGGTGTTCGATTTTTAACGTTTTTGTGTCGCTCAGGCGAAACGTGCCTTGCGAAATTTGCAATGATGACATTGTGTATCCCACTTTTTGCAGCGATTTGCCACAGGGATACGACGTCACGCGCGCAATGTCAATGCCGTCAGCATAACGTGGCGAGAATGATTCGATCGGCATTAAAATATGCTATTGCCTCAGCACCTTCTGCCAGTTTTCGGGTCTGTTCCAACGGTAAGGTGGCGCACAAACTCTGGCCGTCAGGCAGCGCCATTAACACTTCACACTGCTCCGGGCCATACTCGATATGGCTGATTCGCCCGGTGAGTTGATTATCGGCCTCTTTAGCAACCGTCGGGTCCTGAGTCATCGCCACCCAGGGGGCCTTCAGCAGCAGCAGAACTTCCTGGCCCTCATCCAGACCGAGACGCTCTGCGCTCTGCGCGGTGATAGCGACTTTTAAGCGGGTCTGGCGATCGGCAAGCAGCACCTCGACATGTTGCTGTACCTGCTGGTGGTCGCGGCCGGTGATGGTGCCAAACCACTGATTACGCGCGCTGGTCTGCAGCGAGAAGCGCGAAATAGCGGCCAGCAGGCTGTCGAGAGGCAGGGCGTCGTCGTCACTCAGCACATCGAAGGCTTTTTGCTGAATTTGCGCCAGCAGGTCGTACAGCTGGATCAGCCGCTGTCCGTAGCGGGTCAGCACGGCACCGCCGCCGCCTTTGCCGCCGGTAGCCCTGTCCACCAGCGTCTGTTCGCTGAGCTGGTTCATCTCATTGATGGCGTCCCACGCGCTTTTATAGCTGATGCCCGCGTTTTTCGCCCCCTGGCTAATCGATCCGGTGCTATCGATCTGTTTTAACAGGGCGATACGACGAGGATCGGCGAACAGGCGCTGCTGTAGCTTGAGGGTCAGAAGAATTTCGGCCTGCATAATGATATCCTGGCAAAAAAGAGTATTGTGACCGATAGCGGTCATCTTGCAAGATGCATCTGTCGCCGCTATCGGCCCGCCACCGCACAAATGGGGCGTGTTTTTCCAGCTGAAGCGGTTACAATAAAGCATTCGTACTTTCTGGAGCCAACCATGTTAGAGCTATTGAAAAGTCTGGTTTTTGCCGTTGTCATGGTCCCGGTGGTGATGGCCATCATCCTCGGTCTGATTTACGGTCTGGGCGAAGTGTTTAACATCTTCTCCGGCGCAGGTCACAAAGATCGCGGCCAGCAGAACAACTGATTTCCCGGCGCCCGGTTTTCCGGGCGTTTTCATTTCCTCTTTCCTTTCTACTTTTCCACCTTCTTTTCCGCTCTCTTTTGATCCTCCTCTACCTGGCACCAATTCGCGCTGGGAAAACCCTGATCTTATCGTTATATTATCTCCTACATAACGCACTCACAGGAGTTTCAGATGGCACGTCAATGGTTACGCTTGTTTGCCGGAGCGACGCTAACGCTTTCCGTCGCAGGGCACGCGCTGGCAGAAGAGGGGAAAGTTACGGTGTTTGCCGCGGCATCGTTAACGAATGCGATGCAGGATATTGCGAAGGCCTATAAGAAAGAGAAAAACGTCGATGTGGTCTCGTCGTTTGCCTCTTCATCGACGCTGGCACGGCAAATCGAAGCCGGCGCGCCTGCGGACCTGTTTATCTCCGCCGACCAGAAGTGGATGGATTACGCGGTCGAGAAAAAAGCGATCGATAGCGCCTCGCGTACGACGCTGCTTGGCAACAGCCTGGTGGTTGTCGCGCCTAAAGCCAGCGCGCAGGGCGAGATGGTGATTAACAACAAAACCGACTGGACCAGTCTGCTGAAAGGTGGCCGCCTGGCCGTTGGCGACCCGGAGCACGTGCCGGCAGGCATCTACGCGAAAGAAGCGCTGCAAAAACTGGGTGCCTGGGAGACGCTGGCGCCGAAACTGGCACCGGCTGAAGACGTACGCGGAGCGCTGGCGCTGGTTGAGCGTAACGAAGCCCCGCTGGGGATCGTCTACGGTTCCGATGCGGTGGCGAGCAAAGGTGTGAAAGTGGTCGGGACCTTCCCGGAAGATTCGCACAAGAAAGTTGAATACCCGCTGGCTATCGTCGACGGGCATAAAAATGCCACCGTCAACGGGTTTTACGACTATCTGAAAGGGCCGCAGGCGGCCGCCATCTTCAAACAATACGGATTTACCACCCGCTAATGATTTTAAGCGATCCCGAATGGCAGGCGGTACTGCTGAGCCTGAAAGTCTCATCCCTGGCGGTGGTGTTAAGCTTACCTTTTGGGATTTTTATCTCATGGCTGCTGGTGCGGCGCAATTTCCCAGGAAAGGCGCTGCTCGACAGTATTATCCACCTGCCGCTGGTGCTGCCGCCGGTGGTGGTGGGCTACCTGCTGTTGATTGCCATGGGGCGGCGTGGTTTTATCGGCAGTTGGCTGTATGACTGGTTCGGTTTGACCTTTGCCTTCAGCTGGCGCGGGGCGGTGCTGGCGGCGGCGGTCATGTCGTTTCCGCTGATGGTGCGGGCCATTCGCCTGGCGCTGGAAGGGGTGGACGTCAGGCTGGAACAGGCGGCGCGAACCCTGGGGGCGGGCCGTTGGCGGGTGTTTTTTACGATAACGCTGCCGCTGACGCTGCCGGGCATTATCGTCGGTACCGTTCTGGCCTTCGCCCGCTCGCTGGGGGAGTTTGGCGCCACCATTACCTTTGTTTCCAATATCCCCGGGGAAACGCGCACTATTCCTTCGGCAATGTATACCCTGATTCAGACTCCGGGCGGCGAAGGGGCTGCCGCACGTTTATGTTTGATTTCCATCGTGCTGGCGCTGGTATCGCTGCTGGTTTCTGAATGGCTGGCGCGTCTTAGCCGCGTGCGGACGGGGAAATCAGATGCTTGAACTCCATTTCACCCAGACGCTGGGCAACCACTGCCTGAGTATTAATGAAACGCTGCCTGCCAGCGGCATCACCGCCGTTTTTGGCGTCTCAGGCGCGGGAAAAACCTCTCTGATTAATGCCATCAGCGGCCTGACCCGGCCGCAGCAAGGGCGGATCGTGCTCAATGGCAGGGTCTTGAATGATACCGAAAAACGCATCTGCCTGGCCCCGGAAAAGCGGCGGGTGGGCTATGTGTTCCAGGACGCGCGCCTGTTTCCACACTACAAGGTACGCGGCAATCTGAAGTACGGCATGGCGAAAAGCATGGCGGGGCAGTTTGATAAGCTGGTGGCGCTGCTCGGTATTGAACCGCTGCTTGAGCGCCTGCCGGGCGGCCTGTCCGGCGGAGAAAAACAGCGGGTGGCCATTGGCAGAGCGCTTCTCACTGCCCCTGAGCTGTTGCTGCTTGATGAACCGCTGGCCTCGCTGGATATTCCTCGTAAACGCGAGCTGCTGCCGTACCTGCAGCGGCTGGCGCGTGAAATACATATTCCGATGCTCTACGTCAGCCACTCGCTGGATGAGATTCAACATCTGGCGGATAAGGTGCTGGTGCTGGAGGAGGGGCGAGTCAAAGCCTTTGGCGATCTGGAGGAGGTATGGAGCAGCAGCGTGATGCATCCGTGGCTACCGCCGGATCAGCAGAGCACAATACTGAACCTGTCCGTTGCCGCACAGCATCCCCGCTATGCCATGACCGCGCTGGCGCTGGGCGAGCAGCAGATCTGGGTGAACTATCTCGATCGGCCAGTCGGCGAGGCGACGCGAATTCGCATTCAGGCCTCCGACGTCTCGCTGGTGCTCGAACAGCCGCAGCAGACCAGCATTCGCAATATTTTGTCGGCGCAGGTGGTGCAGTGTATCGAAACACACGGGCAGATTGAAGTGCAGTTGAGCCTCAGCGGCCGCAAGCTGTGGGCGCGCATCAGCCCATGGGCCAGAGATGACCTGGGGATTACGCCAGGCCAATGGCTGTATGCGCAGATTAAAAGCGTTTCGATTGCCGCCTGATTACAGCAGGTTGCGGTTGATGAAGTCGGCAATACTGTTGCTTTCGTTTTCGCCAATGACCACGTTGGCGCGCGCTTTGACTTCCTCAACCGCATTGCCCATCGCCACGCTGGTTCCGGCGGCTTCCAGCATGCTAAGGTCATTATAGTTATCGCCAAAGGCCACCACATCCTGCATCGACAGGCCCTGGGCTTCCACCCACTGCGCCAGGCGTTTGCCTTTGCTGTTGCCCGCGCGGGCGATATCGACCTGATCGTGCCACGACCATTCACACTCCAGCCCCAGCGTCTGTCCCACATCAAGGGCAAACTGTTGCAGCTTAGGAATATCTTCATCGGTGAGAGCAAACTTCCACACCGACTGGACGTCGCGAGCAGCCTGCGCCAGCGAATCGACCTGAGTGAACACCGGACGTTGCTCGACCGGCAGCGACTGTGCCCAGCGGGTCGTCCGGATAACGTGGCCGGTCGGACGTTCATAGAGCATGGCGTCGTCAACATACATCAGTCCGTGGATATCGTGAGCGGCGAGCATATCGGTCAGGCTCAACGCCTTATCGACCGGCATCGGATCGGACTGCAGAACCTTTTTTGCCTGATAATCATACAAATAAGTGCCATTACAACAAATTGCAGGTGTATCCAGAGCCAGTGCCTGATAAAAAGGGTGGATAGCGACGTGATGTCGGCCAGTGACGACGATCACCTGGAACCCCGCCTCTCTGGCGCGGGCCAGGGCTTCCAGCGAAGCGGGCAGGATAGTTTTGTTGGAGGTGAGCAGGGTGCCGTCTAAATCCAGTGCAATCACGCGTGATGTCATGTGTTGTTTCCGGTTAATGATGAAAAAAGTGCCTGGCACGATGGTACACCGCTATGCCAGCGGGGCAAATTTTTCAGCATCTACCGTTAAAAGAGTCTATACATTGCATCAGCCCAATCGCCTGATGAATGAAATGTATACGTTTTCCCTGTGCAGTGAGGAAAGGAGCAGTCATGAAACAAACCGTTTATACCGCCAGCCCGGAAAGCCAGCAGATTCATGTCTGGAGTCTCGATCTTGAGGGTAACCTGAAGCTTGTTCAGGTTGTCGATGCCCCGGGTCAGGTTCAGCCGATGGTGGTGAGCCCGAATAAAGAGTATCTCTATGTTGGCGTACGTCCGGAGTTTCGCGTCCTGGCTTACCGCATTGCGCCCGATAACGGCGCGCTGACTTTCGCTGGCGAAGCGGCGCTGCCGGGCAGCCCGACGCATATTTCGACCGATCATCAGGGTCGTTTTGTCTTCAGCGCGTCCTATAACGCCGGCTGCGTGAGCGTTACTCCGCTGACCGATGGCCTGCCGGGTGAAACGGTGGCCGTTGTGGAAGGGCTGGAAGGGTGCCACTCGGCCAATATTTCTCCTGACAACCGCACCCTGTGGGTCCCGGCGCTGAAACAGGATCGTATTTGCCTGTTTACCCTCGGCGATGATGGATTCCTCGCCGCGCAAGAGCCGGCGGAAGTGACCACCGTTGAAGGAGCTGGCCCGCGTCACATGGTGTTCCACCCGAATCAGCAATACGGCTACTGTGTGAACGAACTGAACAGCTCCGTTGACGTCTGGGAGCTGAAAGATCCGCATGGCGAAATTGAGTGCGTCCAGACGCTGGATATGATGCCTGGCGATTTTACCGGCGTACGCTGGGCGGCGGATATTCATCTGACGCCGGATGGCCGTCACCTGTACGCCTGTGACCGCACCGCCAGCATCATCACCATTTTCAGCGTATCCGAAGATGGTAGCGTGCTGTCCGTCGAAGGGTATCAGCCGACGGAAGCGCAGCCGCGTGGTTTCAACCTCGATCACAGCGGTAAATATCTGATAGCGGCGGGGCAGAAATCCCACCATATTGCGGTCTATGAGATTGCCGGTGAGCAGGGGCTATTGAAAGAGAAAGGGCGCTATGCCGTCGGTCAGGGGCCAATGTGGGTGGTCGTTAACGCCCACTAAGTTGCTGAGATAAAAACCTCGCCGCGCGAGGTTTTTTTATCGGTGCGCGCAGCCTGAGAGGCTGGCAGGCAAAGCGCCATTCACCCGATAGCGCTGAGAGGCGGCAGAGCGTTAATCCAGCGCCACCCAGCGCCTGCCAACCAGCACCGTCAGCGCCACTATGGTGACGATCGCCGCCAGATGCATGACAAAATCCATGGCGTGCAGATGCACCGGATGGCAAAACGCCAGCAGGCTGACCGCCATGCTGGCAATGCCCAGCCCCGACATCGCCAGGCTGCGCACCGGATGCAGCGTTCGGCTGCGGCGCAGGCTGGCAATCATCAGCGCCATCATTGGCGTGCTGACCACCAGCAAAAAGGTAAAGCAGGGCGTGCTGTCGCTCTCCGCCACCCGCAGCGCCGGATAGGGAATGCTGCTGATACTCAACCCCAGCCACATCAGCCCAATCGGCAGCAGGGCTTTCCAGCTGAGCGAACGCCGGCCGGCAATACTCATCGTGAAGGCGCTGCGAATCGCCAGCGCGCCGAGCGCAAAAGCCAGCAGCAGCTGCACCACCGCCAGCGGGGCGCCGGGCTGTGACCAGTCGGTCGGACTGCGTTGCACAAGGAAACTGGCGGCAACCGCGCACGGCAGCGCCACCGCCAGCCAGCTCAGAATCCGTCTGCCGGTCGACGGCAGGCGTTTCACCGGCCGCATGTCGCGCCCCAGCTTTTCAATTAACAGGTCATGGTTAGTCATGATGGGCTCCAAAACGGCGCAGATTTTTCAGCGCCCGATGCAGCAGCGATTTCACTGCGGCGACACTCAGATTATTATGTGCAGCGGCTTCCGTCAGGCTCATTTCGCGCAGATGGACGTGCTCCACAATGGCTCGTTGGCGGGAGGGGAGCTGGCGCAAATAGCCTGCCAGCTCCTCCCGGCTATCCCGTTTTTGCGGATCCGGGGAGGTTGCCGGTTCCGGCAGCGTCTCTTCAGGGATCTCCCACTGCTGATAGCGGCCGCGACGGCGCAGCGCATCAACGGCCCGCGCCGAGATAATCGCCATCAGCCAGGGCAAAAAAGGGTAGGCCGGATCGTAGGTATGGCGTACCCGATGCACCGTCAGCAGCACATCCTGAATGACATCTTCCACTAACGCGTCGTCGGTGATTCGTTTACGTATCTGCGAACGAATCACCGGCACCAGCGCTTTTAACAGCCGGGTGTAGGCGAGCTGATCGCCCGCCTGCGCCTGCTCCATTAGCGCGGGCCAGCTTTCACGCGCGCTATCGTTTATGTCCATAATCCGCCTTGTTGCGTTTACGCTTTGTTGCCGGTTGCCTGTTTCAGCGCGTTCACGACAATGCCCGGCGTCAGAATCTGCGGCAGGACTTTCGGCGGCCCGCCATCGGCAGGATAGACCACGTACAGCGGCAAGCCGCCCTGACCAAATTGATTCAGCGCATCATCGACGTCCGGATTAAATTTAGTCGAGTCTGCCACCATATACAGTGTCCCGGTTTTTGCCAGCGCCTCTTTGACGGCCTGGGTTGAAAGCGATGTCTTTTCGTTAACCTGGCAGGTGATACACCAGGAGGCGGTGAAGTTAACAAAGATAGCTTTGCCGTGGCCGCGCTGCGCCTCGACGGCCTGCGGCGTCCATTTTTCCGCCGAGGTGTCGGCAGCCGCGACAGCCTGTGCGCCGGGCGACACGGAATCAGCCTGAATCAGACCGGCCAGCGGGGCAATAATCGCGACGACGAGCACGCCGCTGACGGCGAACAGGCGCTTATGCCCTTTGCCCTGAAAGCGACGCTGCTGGGCGATGCCATAGATCCAGGCGGCAAAACTGAGCGCCACTGAGACCGCCAGTAGCGTTGCCAGCGCGCTGTTACCGGCCTGCTGCGCCAGCACCCAGACCAGCCAGGCGTAAGCGCCGAACATCGGAAAGGCCAGCGCACGTTTAAGTATATCCATCCAGGCGCCAGGGCGAGGGAGGAGTGCCGCCAGCGCCGGAAACAGCGAGACGAGAGTGAACGGAGCGGAAAAGCCGAGCGCGAGGGCAAAAAACACGGCCAGCGCGGTAGCCGGCGGCTGCACCAGCGCATAGCCAATCGCGCTGGCCATAAACGGCGCCACGCACGGGGTCGCAACGACGATAGCCAGCGCGCCGGTCATCGCCGAGCGTAAAAAGGCGCCGCGGCCAATCTCCAGCCCGCCGACGCGCTGCGCCGATAGACCGACTTCGAACACCCCCAACAGGTTCAGCGCGGCGGCGAGGATCACCAGCGCAAGCAGGGCAATCACCAGCGGCGATTGCAGCTGGAACCCCCAGCCAACGGCGGCACCGCCGGCGCGGGCAGCCAGTAGAACAGCGGCCAGCAGCAGCATGGTGACCAGCACACCAAGTAAAAAAGCCAGCCCTTCGCGACGAGCGCCCACGGCGTTATCCGTATGGCGCAGAAGCCCGAGCGCTTTCAGGGAGATGACCGGAAAAACGCAGGGCATAAAGTTGAGGATGATGCCGCCAATAAAGGCGGCCAGCATGGCGGTGAGCATCGCTGGCCTCTTTGCTTAGTGGGTTTGCGGGTGGGCGGCGTCGTACTGCTTGACGGCGGCCAGCGTTTTCTCAATATGAGCGTCCGGATTTCGGTCGGTGTAGCTGAGCAGAATCGTTCTGTCCGGCGCAATGACAAATGAAGTCCGGTCGGAGACGGTCTTGCCCTTCATCTCCATCAGCGTTTGATACTGTGCGGACACTTTCGCCCCCGGATCCGCGGCGACGGCGAACTTATCGCGGCACTCCAGTTTAGAAAAATCGCTGACCTGGTCGGTGTTACCGGCGGTGACGCCGATGACGGTGGCGCCCATTTTGTTGAATTCATCGGTGGCTTCGGCAAAATCGTGGGCCTCAATGGTGCAGCCAGCGGTAAAGGCCGCCGGGAAGAAATAGAGCACTACCGGCCCCTTTTGCAAAGCCTGCTGCAAGGAGAAGGCGATCGGTTTACCGGCTAAGGCGCCCTGCAGCTCGAAAGCGGGGGCCTGCGCGCCGACGGGCAGCGCCGCGTTGACGTTAAAGGCGGTGGCGGACAGGCCAAGCGCCACGGTCAGGGTCAAAGAACGGGCGAGGTTTTTCATCAGTTTCATTATGAGCTCCAGCGATGTCAGGGCGTTCTGGTCAGGTGACTGTGCTATACAGTTCGCCGCAGTGAGGAAGAAAGTTTCGCCGGGGGAAAAATATTTAGCGCCCAGGCGCGAAGACCGACGGCAATCCTCAACGAGGCTGAGGACAACCTCGCCCCGAAGGGCGACGCTGGTTATGACAGTAAGCGCTGCAATTCGCTGGCGTTAGCCTGTAATTGCGCATCAGGATTGCGGCCAATCAGCACGAACTGATATCCGTTAGCGCGCCACCAGGCGAGGTTCATGCCGTGCCGCCGTTCGGCGTTTATCCTCGCATCGTTTTGCTGGCTGGCCGCAGAGATGCACAGCGCCATCGGTCCATACGCCGCGTGAATCCAGGCGATCTGCGCAATGGTGGTTCGCTCGTAGCGCAGGATGCGCACCATTTTTAGCTCGGCACCCGGCAGCGCGAGCTGCTGTGGCTTGAGCGCTAAACCAATATCTTCGGCGGTACGCGTCAGGCCGCGCTGTAATATCGCCGGTGAACTGTCCAGATCGAGCAGAGTTTCCGCGCTATAAAGCGACATGTAACGGGCTTCCAGATCGCGAATGTTCTCGCTCTCATCAGGCTCGTCGGCCTCGGGACGGGCCAGATAGCCTAAGCCGCTGCCGATCAGTAAAAAAGTGAGCGAGGCGGCAATCATGGCGCGGCGGCTAAAGGCCGGGGGGCGTGTCGGGATGTCCGCCGCGGACAGCGCGGCTAGCTGGGCATCAAGTCGGCTCTGCATGCGCGCGACGGGAGCCTGTTCCAGCAGCGGGGCAAACGCCTGCTGATAATTCTGCGGCTTGCTCTTCAGTTCGGCAGTGCGTGCGGCCAGCTGCCGATCCTCCCGGAGGGCGGCTTCAAAGCGGCGGGCGTCGGGAGCGCTCATTTCGCCGTCCAGCCAGGCAATAATGGCCTCATCGCTATAGGGGGGCGTAAAAAAGGATGATTTCACAAGCGTTTCTCCCTGGCTGAAGGGGCGGGACTGAGCGTTTTTGCCAGCGTCGAGCGCGCCGCCGCCAGCCGGCTCATCACCGTACCGATGGGGACCGATAGCATGTCGGCCGCCTCCTGATAGGTAAAACCTTCAACATAAACTAAAAATACCGCGTTGCGTTGGGCTTCCGGCAGGGCGCTGACCTGGCGCATAAGCTGCTGATACTGACGATGATCTTCATTCATTTCACGGTCATCGGCGGCGAGCAGCGGGTCGGTTTCGACGAAGCCTTGCCCCATTCGGACGTGACGCGCCCGCAGTTCGGAAATCCAGATGGAGTGAAGAATAGTGAACAGCCACCGGTCAATGCGGGTACCCGGCGTAAACTGCGCGCTCCGTTCGAGCGCGCGAACGCAGGTTGACTGAACCAGCTCTTCGGCAATATCGCGATTGCGCGACAGAATCAGCCCGTAGCGCCAAAGACGGGCCAGATGTGCGGCAAGTTGTGAACGAACGTCGCTGGTTGTAATTTTTTTACCCTCGCGATGACCTTCAGGATTCCGGGTGTCCGTTAATGGCGGCCTGCAAATCGCGATACTCTTCGCAGCGTTGACCGCAAATCCCGGAGATCACTTTAAGCTGTTCCTGCGCCAGATCCCGGCGGCCTTTTACCATCCACGCTTCACCAAGATACTCACGCGCTTTGGCGTAGTCGGGCTTAAGCGCCAGCGCGCGCTGATAATAGCCAATCCCTTCATCGGTACGTCCGAGCTTACGGGTGGCATAGCCGCGATAGTTCCAGGCCTCTGCCGTGTTGCCGTTTTTCAGCGAGTCCAGCAGGTTCAGTGCCGCCTGATACTGCCCTTTTTTCGCCAGATGATAGGCGTAGTTGGTTTTATCCCGATCGCTAAGACTGCTGGTTTTATCCGGGACGCACTGTTTGCTGACGCTGTCATAAACCTGCCCGCTGGGGCAGTCCGGCGTTTTGCTCTGGGTGCTGTTATCACCCATGGCGAATGACGGCGATGCGTATAACAAACATAGCAGTGCCGGAACCATTAAGCGGCGCGCAGCCGGCTGAATCGATAAGATAAGTGCGTTCATTTTTCGTCTCCATGAGTCGCGATGCGGGTAACCCGGCACCGTCCCATCTTGGGGGGAACCGTGCCGGAAGGTCGTGGTGTTCTTACAGTGAGTAAACGCATCAGCGGGGATTTTTATTCGCCGAAAAATGATATTTTTTGCACGCGCAAGAAAAGCCGCCGCGGTAGCGATGAACTGAGGAGCGGGACGGAGAAAAAAGCAGAAGAGAAAGTGGTGAAAGAGAAAGTTGCTAAGCAAAATAGCGCAAGAAGAAGGGGGAGACACGCTCCCCCTTGCTAAGATTTATTGCTTCGGTTCTGCGACAATCACACTGCCCACGCCGCGGTTATTGTATTCCCACATGCGGTTGAAGCTGCTGTCGTTGAGATTACGCTGCGGCACGCCTTTCGCGTCCACTGCGCCGGTGTTGCCGCTGAACGCGCGATTAGAAATTGCCGCGTCGGCCCACGGCTTCGCCACATTGAAGCCTTCGTTAATGACGCTGTCGCGGATAACAACCTGGCCATTGGTGTTGTTATCGATGTCCAGAGACCGGCCCAACTGAGCGACCCCGTTGCCGGCGGCGGTAAAGCGACTGTTCACGGCCAGGAAGCCGTAGGTGACGCTTTTCAACGTTGCCGGTGCAAAGACGTAGGCCTCTTTCTGTGTACGTGAATTCACAACGCGGAAATCGGTGTTATCAAACACCACGGCACCGCGGCCGGAAACGATATCAACATCGCCTTCGATGTAGCTGTTGCTCACCAGGGTGCGAGTCTGGCGATCGTTTTGCAGACGGTTCTGCACGCCGCTGTTGGTGACGAAGAAAGTGTTCTGGCGACCGAGAATGTTGACGTTGTTAATCTGCACCTGGTCGCCATCGCTGCGCAGCGCAACGGCCTGGTGAGTCCCGGCATCCACGCTGTCGCCAAGGTTGTTGGCGATGGTCAGGTTCTGCAACTGCAGGCCGGTGTTCTGCGACCAGAATACCGCGGAACACATCACGCCGACGGTGGCGGCGCGTTTGCTCTGGCAGCTGTCAAACATATACCACGCCGGTTTACCCGGCATATATTTGCCGGCCGGGTTGACCAGGTGGCGCCAGCTGGTCACGTCCATTTGCGAGTCAATGGCCTGGCTGATTTTCACATCCAGCGGCTTCTCGCCGGTGCCGTACAGCGTCAGCGCGCCGGGTGCCGCAGGGACATACACGGTACCCGTATATTCACCCGGCATAATCGCAATAAACTGACGACGATTGGAGTGACGGGCGATAGCCGCATCAACCGCGGCCTGAATGGTGGTATGGGTCACGCCCTGGGCGCCCGCCGGGCCGACGACGAAGTCAGGCTGAGATGGGATGCTGATGGCCGTCGGGGTCCACGCTGCGGCGTTGGGATCCAGGGACTGGAAATAGCTTGCCGGAGTGAAATTCTTCGCTTCATCAGCGGTTAACACAGGGCGAGAGGCGGTGCCCGGCGCAGTCTGCGTCGAGGGCTGTTGATCGGCAGGGGTTGAGCTACAGGCGGATAACGTCACGCCAAAAGCCAGTGCCAGCGTCAGGCGGGAAACTGAGAATGTGTTCATGTTGCTCCGGGCAAGAATCAATTAACAAAACCTGTCATTCTTCTGGCTGCCTTTTTGATGGCGTAGGTGTTGATTTCCGCCGCAAAGCAACCCGAATGATTGGGGCGGGCATTATACAAAAAACATGCAAGCGGCGTCAGGCCGACAAGGAATGAATTACGCGTATAACGTCCTTTAAAACCTGCTTTTTATACTAAGTTGAGCGAAACGGGAAGACGCTGCGCGAAAAAGTTCGCCTAAACCGCTCACCGGGCCGACGTCCTTGTCGCATCTGGTCACAAAAAAATAACCATTTCCTCTGCTTTTATTGACATTTCGCGGAGAATGAAAATAAATGTCTATACAACCCATGACAAGTTGACTGCGATGACTGAAGCCACCTCCGAACGCGTTATCTGGCGCAATGCCCGCCTCGCCACTCTGAACCCCGATGATTCGCAGCCTTACGGCCTGCGGGATCGTCATGTGCTGCTGGTGCGCAATGGCCGGATTGAAGCCATTGTGCCGGAAAACGATGCCCCGGCCGGGCGGAGCATCGATCTTGGCGGCAGGCTGCTGACGCCGGGGCTGATCGATTGCCACACCCATCTGGTCTTCGGCGGTAGCCGGGCGCAGGAGTGGGAACAGCGGCTGAACGGCGTCTCCTACCAGACGATCAGCGCCAACGGCGGCGGCATTAACTCAACGGTGCGCGCCACCCGTGAAAGCAGCGAAGCGCAGCTGTTAGCGCTGGCCCAGCAGCGACTGGATCGTCTGCTTCGCGAAGGGGTGACCACGCTTGAAATTAAATCCGGCTACGGGCTGGATCTGGCAAACGAACGCAAAATGCTGCAGGTGGCGCGCCGCCTGGCGCAGAACAATGCGGTCGGGCTGTCGCCGACGCTGCTCTCCGCCCACGCCACGCCGCCGGAATATAAAGATGATCCGGACGCTTACATCACGCTGGTGTGTGAAACCCTGCTGCCGACGCTATGGGAAGAGGGGCTGTTTGAAAGCGTTGATGTGTTCTGCGAAAACGTCGGCTTCAGCCCGCAGCAGACCGAACGCGTGTTTCAGGCCGCGCAGGCGCGCGGTATTCCGGTCAGAGGGCACGTTGAACAGCTCTCTGCGCTGGGGGGCGCGCAGCTGGTGAGCCGTTATCAGGGGCTCTCGGCCGATCATATCGAATACTTAACCGAAGAGGGAGTGGCGGCGATGAGCCGCAGCGCGACGGTGGCGGTGCTGCTTCCCGGCGCGTTCTATTTCCTCAATGAAACCCGTAAACCGCCGGTCGGACTGCTGCGTCAGTATCAGGTACCGATGGCGGTGGCGACGGATTACAACCCGGGTACCAGCCCGTTTGCCAGCCTGCACCTGGCGATGAATATGGCCTGCGTGAAGTTCGGCTTAACCCCGGAAGAGGCGTGGGCCGGCGTGACGCGTCATGCCGCGCAGGCGCTGGGGCGGCAGAATAGTCACGGCCAGCTGGCGGCGGGGTTTGTTGCTGATTTTGCTATCTGGGATGCGGAACATCCGGTTGAAATGGTCTACGAACCGGGGCGGAGCCCGCTCTGGCATCGCGTTGTGGGTGGCGAAATGCAATGACATTGCGGCGACTGGCCTTCGCCGATCGTGACGACAGCGCGGCCCGGCGGGCATGGCAAATCGCCCATTGGTGGCGCCGACGATTCAGTATATTCTGACCGTTGCCGCCCATTGAGCATAAGGAAAGCCAGGCTATGTTTTCACCGCATCCCCGAACCGCGCCTGCCCCGTTTTATGAAAAGGTGAAGCAGTCGATCAGCGAAAAGATTCAGCGCGGCGTCTGGCGTCCCCATGACCGTATTCCCTCGGAGGCGGAACTGGTGGCGCAGTTTGGTTTCAGTCGCATGACCATCAATCGGGCGCTGCGTGAACTCACCGATGAAGGTTTACTGGTCCGTTTGCAGGGCGTAGGCACCTTTGTGGCGGAGCCGAAAGGGCAGTCGGCGCTGTTCGAAGTTCGTAGCATCGCCGACGAAATTACCTCCCGTCGCCATCAGCACCGCTGCGAGGTACTGCTGCTGGAAGAGACGAAAGCCGATCTTATCCAGGCCGCCGCGCTGAATGTGGCCGAAGGGACGCGGATTTTTCACTCCCTGATGGTCCATTTTGAAAATGATATTGCGGTGCAGATTGAAGACCGCTGCGTCAATGCGGCGGTGGTACCGGCATATTTAGAGCAGGACTATACCGTTACCACGCCGCATGATTATCTGTCGCTGATTGCGCCGTTAACCGAAGGCGAGCACATCGTCGAAGCGGTACAGGCCAGCGCCAAAGAGTGCGAACTGCTGCATATCCATGCCCACGATCCTTGCCTGCTGATTCGGCGCCGTACCTGGTCAGCCACGCATATTGTCTCCCACGCCCGTCTTCTGTTCCCGGGTAGCCGCTACCGGCTGCAGGGCCACTTCACTTCCTGATGATCGTCGCGTCGGCAAAAGCGTGATTGCTGACGCAATATAATAAAATTGTATTATTTCTGTTAAAATCTGACTTGCGCATGGTTGTATAGACAAGTATATGTATCTATGTAAACAACGTTAATTGTCAGGAGAAACCCCGATGTCGCAAAGCAAATATCGCCAGCAAGACGTCCGTGCACCGCGAGGCACAACGTTGAATGCTAAGAGCTGGTTGACCGAAGCCCCGCTGCGTATGTTAATGAACAACCTCGATCCCGAGGTCGCCGAGAACCCACATGAGCTGGTGGTCTACGGCGGTATTGGCCGCGCGGCGCGCAACTGGGAATGCTATGACGCTATCGTGAAGGCGCTGAAAAACCTGGAAAGCGATGAGACGCTGCTGGTGCAGTCCGGTAAACCGGTTGGCGTATTTAAAACCCATGAAAATTCGCCGCGCGTGCTGATTGCCAACTCCAACCTGGTCCCGCACTGGGCGACCTGGGAACATTTCAACGAGCTGGACGCGAAGGGGCTGGCGATGTACGGCCAGATGACCGCGGGCAGCTGGATTTATATCGGTAGCCAGGGCATCGTGCAGGGCACCTATGAAACGTTCGTCGAAGCCGGACGTCAGCACTACCAGGGCAGCCTGAAGGGGCGCTGGGTATTAACCGCCGGTCTGGGCGGCATGGGCGGCGCACAGCCGCTGGCGGCGACGCTGGCGGGCGCCTGCTCGCTGAACATCGAATGCCAGCAGAGCCGGATCGATTTCCGTCTGCGTACCCGCTACGTCGACGAGCAGGCGACATCGCTGGATGACGCGTTGGCGCGTATCAAAAAATACACCGCGGAAGGCCGGGCTATCTCTATCGCCCTGTGCGGTAACGCCGCCGATATCGTGCCGGAGATGGTGAAACGCGGCGTGCGCCCGGATATGGTCACCGACCAGACCAGCGCCCACGACCCGCTGCATGGCTATCTGCCGAAAGGCTGGAGCTGGGAAGCGTATCAGCAGAAAGCCGCATCCGACCCGCAGGGCACCATTCTGGCGGCGAAACGCTCCATGGCCGATCACGTTCAGGCGATGCTGGCCTTCCACGACATGGGCGTACCGACCTTCGACTACGGCAACAATATCCGCCAGATGGCGCAGGAGATGGGCGTCGCCAACGCATTCGACTTCCCGGGCTTTGTCCCGGCCTATATTCGTCCGCTGTTCTGCCGCGGCATCGGTCCGTTCCGCTGGGCGGCCCTCTCCGGCGATCCGCAGGATATCTACAAAACGGATGCCAAAGTCAAAGAGATAATCAAAGATGATCAGCACCTGCACCACTGGCTGGATATGGCGCGTGAGCGTATTAGCTTCCAGGGACTGCCGGCGCGTATTTGCTGGGTAGGGCTGGAGTGGCGTCAGAAGCTGGGGCTGGCCTTTAATGAAATGGTCCGCAGCGGTGAAGTGTCTGCGCCGATCGTCATTGGTCGCGACCACCTTGACTCCGGCTCGGTCGCCAGCCCGAACCGAGAAACGGAATCCATGCGCGACGGCTCCGATGCGGTGTCCGACTGGCCGCTGCTGAATGCCTTGCTGAATACCGCCAGCGGCGCGACCTGGGTGTCGCTGCATCACGGCGGCGGCGTCGGGATGGGCTTCTCGCAGCACTCCGGGATGGTTATCGTCTGTGACGGTACCGACGAAGCGGCCGCGCGTATTGCCCGCGTGCTGCATAACGACCCGGCGACCGGGGTGATGCGTCACGCCGATGCGGGTTACGACATCGCGATTGAGTGCGCGGCGGAACAAGGGCTGAATCTTCCTATGGTGGCAGCAACGCAGGGGCAACGCTGAAAATGAAAAACTTAACTCTGATTCCAGGTCAGCTGAGTCTGGCGCAGCTACGTGAAGTGTTCCAGCAGCCGCTGACTATTACCCTCGACGAGCAGGCTTTTGCCGTTATTAACGAGAGCGTCGCCTGCGTCAACGCCATTCTGGCCGAAGGACGTACCGCGTACGGCATTAACACCGGTTTTGGCCTGCTGGCGTCAACGCGGATCTCCACGGACGATCTGGAAAACTTGCAGCGTTCTCTGGTGCTGTCTCATGCGGCGGGCATCGGTGAGCCGCTGGATGACGCTATGGCGCGTCTGATCATGGTGCTGAAGATTAACAGCCTTTCCCGCGGCTTCTCCGGGATTCGTCTGAGCGTCATTCAGGCGCTGATTCAACTGGTGAATAAAGGCGTCACGCCATGGATCCCGGCGAAAGGTTCCGTCGGCGCATCCGGCGACCTGGCGCCGCTGGCGCACATGTCCCTGACGTTACTCGGTGAGGGCAAAGCCCGCGTCGACGGCGAATGGATGCCGGCGCTGCAGGCGTTGCAAAAAGTGGGTCTGCAGCCGATTACCCTGGCGGCGAAAGAGGGGTTGGCGCTGCTGAACGGCACTCAGGCATCGACGGCGTTTGCGCTGCGCGGCCTGTTTGAGGCGGAAGACCTGTTCGCTTCCGCTATCGTATGCGGCGCGTTAACGACCGAAGCGGCGCTGGGTTCGCGCCGTCCGTTTGATGCGCGTATTCACGATGCGCGCGGCCAGCGTGGGCAAATTGACGCTGCGGCGCTGTACCGCCATGTGCTGACCGACGGCAGCGAGATTTCGCAGTCGCATCACAACTGCACTAAAGTGCAGGACCCATACTCACTGCGCTGTCAGCCGCAGGTCATGGGCGCCTGTCTGACCCAGATTCGCCAGGCCGCCGAAGTCCTGCTGATTGAGGCCAACGCGGTGTCGGACAACCCGCTGGTCTTCGCCAGTGAGAACGAAGTGATCTCCGGCGGTAACTTCCATGCCGAACCGGTGGCGATGGCGGCGGATAATATTGCGCTGGCGATTGCCGAAATCGGTTCGCTGTCTGAGCGTCGTATTGCGCTGATGATGGACAGCCATATGTCGCAACTGCCGCCTTTCCTCGTGAAAAATGGCGGCGTCAACTCCGGCTTTATGATTGCCCAGGTGACCGCTGCGGCGTTAGCCAGCGAGAACAAAGCGCTGGCGCATCCGCACAGCGTGGATAGCCTGCCGACGTCGGCGAACCAGGAAGATCACGTCTCGATGGCGCCGGCCGCCGGTCGTCGTCTGTGGGCGATGGCGGAAAACACCCGCGGCGTGCTGGCCGTGGAGTGGCTGGCCGCCGTCCAGGGGCTGGATATGCGCGAAGGACTGGCCAGCAGCCCGCTGCTGGAAGAGGCGCGTCATCTGCTGCGCGAGCGGGTTTCGCATTACACCCACGATCGCTTCTTCGCCCCGGATATCGATAACGCTATTGCGCTTCTGGCGGCGCGTCACCTGACGCGACTGCTCCCTGCCGTCATCTGATCCTCGTTGTTTTCTGTACCCGCGTCGGGGGGATAAGCTCCCCCCGGCCGTCCTACACGCATATTTGTCGTTATACAAAAATTATCAGGACACTTGTATATACAATAACCACCACAATCGCCACAAAAGCCACACCTGCTGCGCGGGCTGAATGCCCGACATATTCGCTTTATTGCGCCCGGTTCCGCCATCGGCACCGGGCTGTTTTATGTCTGCACGCTGGCGATCCTGATGGCTATTTTTCCGTGGAACAGCTTTGGCGAGCAGGGCTGCCCGTTCGTGCTCATTTTTAGCGGCCTGGGGATCCCGGCGGCGGCAACAATCCTCAATATCATCGTGATCAGCGCCAGTATTTCGGCCTTCAACAGCGATATTTTTGGCGCCGGTCGCATGATGTACGGCATGGCAAAGGAGGGGATGGCGCCTGAAAGTATCCAGCGCATTGCCAGCAACGGCGTGCCGTGGATGACGGTAGTGGTGATGGGCGTGGCGCTGCTGGCGACGGTTGCGCTGCGCTTACCGGGGCTACGAGGTGTGATAGCCCGGGTCAGGCGTAAGCCGCAACCCGGGATGTTTCCCCGGTGGCGCTGCGCTTACCGGGGCTACAGGGTATTGTGGTAGCCCGGGTCAGGCGCAAGCCGCGACCCGGGATGTTCCCCGGTGGCGCTGCGCTTACCGGGGCTACAGGGTATTGTGGTAGCCCGGGTAAGGCGCAAGCCGCGACCCGGGATGCTCCCCCGGTGGCGCTGCGCTTACCGGGGCTACAGGGTATTGTGGTAGCCCGGGTAAG